>CAJAHV010000001.1 GCA_903939555.1 uncultured Alphaproteobacteria bacterium
ACATGCGCTACGCGGGGGCCGTCGGGGGTCGTGCCGAAAATATGGGCAAAGCCATAGGCAGCGACAAAGGCCAGTGCCGGATCGTCAGGCTGAAAGCGAAAGGCGGCGTTGGGGTGCATGCCGGCACCTTATTCCTGCAAGCCGCACCGCCCGCAAGAGACGATTCGACTTGCCGCATACGTCAACCTAAGGGTGGGGCATGTCAGATCAATCGCTTTCCGATCCGGGCGTTGCGCCCGCGTACGTGCGCATTCTTGCCAGTCCCGATGCGCCGCGCCTGCCGGAGGATCTGCGCGGGCTGCATTATCCCTTCGGTCGCTGGGTGCCGGGACCGGGCGAGGTTTTCGAAGTCGCGCCGGGCGTGCACTGGATCCGTTTTCCGCTGCCGCTGGGCGGGCTTGACCATATCAACCTGTGGGCGCTGGAAGACGATGCCGGCTGGGTGCTGATCGATACCGGCATCGGGGTGCCCGGCGCGGGCAAGGCCTGGGATGCGCTGTTCAAGGGCCCGCTCGCCGGCAAGCCGGTCAGCCGTGTCATCGTTACCCATTACCACCCCGATCACATCGGCATGGCTGGCTGGCTGTGCAAGCGCTGGAACGTGCCGCTGGAGATCGCCCGCACCGAATATCTGCTGGCCCGCTCGCTCACGCTCGATATCCGCGCCGAACCGCCCCCCGAAGCGATGGACTTCAGCATCCGGGCCGGCTGGCCCGACGACGCGCTCGCCAATCTGCGCAACCGCGGCTGGGGGCATTTCAACAAGATCGTCAGCCCGCTGCCGGCCGGTTTCAAGCGGATCCGCGATGGCGATGTGCTGGCGATCGGCGGTCGCCAATGGACCATCGTCACCGGTCGCGGCCATTCGCCCGAACACAGTTGCCTGCTCAGCAACGATGGCCTGATGATCTCGGGGGATCAGGTGTTGCCGCGCATCACTTCGAATGTTTCGGTCTACCCGACCGAACCCTATGCTGATCCGCTTGGCGACTGGCTGGAAAGCATCGAGACGCTGCGCGGCATTGACCCCGGCGTGCTGGTGCTGCCGGCGCACAACGAGCCGTTTCACGGACTGCATGTGCGGCTCGACCAACTCGCCGCCGACCATGCCGACAAGCTGGAGAAACTTCTCGCCCTTTGCGCGACTCCGCGCACTGCGGTGGAGAGTTTTTCGACGCTGTTCCGCAAGCCGATCGCCGACAGCGACTATGGCATCGCAACGGGGGAGGCGGTGGCGCACCTGCACTGGCTGGAAGAGCGCGGCAAGATCAGGCGGCTGACCGATGCCAGCGGGGTTGATCGCTTCGTCGCGGTGTAAGCTGGCGCCGTGGGAGAGAATGTATAATTTTTTTGTCAATTTCTTGACATGCTTAATACAATTGGAACATTAACTCCCTAAGAACGCAGCGTTCGTTCTGGGAGGGAGATGTCGGTGCGCAACAGTTCAAAGCCGGTGTGGCCGTATTTCGACAAATATGCGCGAGCGCGCACCGTGGCCGTGTTGGCGGCGCCGCTGCTGATCGCTGCGACCCCGGTAACCAATGTCCCGGAACAAACCGTGTCGGCCACGGCGCCGGTTGCCCAGGCCGTCAGCGCCGAGCCGCCGGCGAGCCGGGACCGGGGCGAAATTGCCGGTTGGCTCGGGCTCAGTGCCTGCATCGGTTTCGTCATCGTCGCGTCGCGCCGCCGCAACCGTGAGGCCACTGCCGCCTGATCTGACGGACTGACACGAATGCGCAGCCTCAGCCGATGCTGGCCATTTCATGCAGGAAATAAACGAACCCCGCCGTGCAACCGGCCAATCCCGCGACCTTGGGGTTGCTTGATTCGACAACGAAATATTCATTCGGCGCATGGGCGCCATTGCCATGGCCCAGCCCGAACTGCCCGGCTGGCAGCGACACCGGCGGCTGGGTGAAAACGCTGCCCGGCCAAGACCCGGCGAGACGCGGGTTGAGCGTTTGCGGCACCCCCAGCCGGGTGTAGACTGCCTGTTGGGCGCGGATCACCCGGCTTGATTCGGCTGTTTCGGTCGGGTCATAGCCGCCGGAAACCCTGACTTCGATATCACCGAAGCCGCGTTTGGCAAGATGGGCGCGCAGCTTGGTTTCGGCTTCCTGTTTCGTCTGGTTGGGGACCAGCCGGCATTCGAGCTTGGCTTCGGCGCGGCCGGGCAACACGGTCTTGCCGCCTTCGCCGGTATAGCCGCCGACGAGGCCCTGGATGTTGACCGTGGGCTGCCCGGCGAGACGTTCGAGCGAGGCCTGCCAGGGCTCGTCGTTGATCCACATTTTCACGCCCAGCGCCTTCTTGGCCTCGGCCTCGCTGTTTGCCGCCGCCGTTTGGGCGATCAGTTGCTTTTCACGCGCCGTCAGCGGGCGGACATTGTCGAACCAGCCATCGATGGCGGGGGTGTGGCCATCCGGCCCGACGAGTGTGCCCAGCGCCTGCACAAGGTGCCAGACCGGGCTGTCGACGCTGGCATGATAGGAGGAATGGATATCGCCCTTTGGCCCGCGCCCCCATTTTTCGCCGCTGGCGATGAGCTGGAATTCGAGCGGTCCCTTGGCGCCGAGATTGATCTGTACGGCGCCATTGGCCGATTGCCAGGCGGTCGGGATGATGATGCCATCGCATTTTTTCAGCGCCGCCATCACGTCAGGGGCACGCACGATCTGGTGGAAATGCGGGGAAGCGATTTCCTCCTCGCCCTCGGCGACCAGCACGAGATTGACCGGCAGTTTCTTGCCGGCGGCGCGAAAGGCGTGCAGCGCCGCGAGGAAAGCCGCTTCCGGGCCTTTCTGGTTGATGGCGCCGCGCCCGACGATGACCTTGCCGAACCCTGGCTTGTCGACCAGCGCCGCTTCGAACGGCGGGGTCGACCATTCCGCCGGGTTCACCTGCTTGACGTCGTACATGAAATAAATGCCGACCGTGCGCTTTGCCCCGGCATCGAGCGTGGCGAAAATGCCCGGCTGGCCATCAGTCGGCATTTTCCGGACCATCTCGAAGCCGGCGTCGCGGAGCAGGCCCATGGTGTAATCGCACGCCTCGTCCATCCGCCAGTTTTCGGCGGCAATGCCGGGGTGACGGATCCAGTCCTGAATGCGCGCAATGTTTTCGGGCAATTGCTTGTCGATCGCGGCGAGAACCGGTGCAATGTCGCTGTTCGCCGCCCGCACCGCTGCAGGGACGATCAGGCTGCCGCCGACCAGTGCCGCGCCGGCGAGCAGCGTGCGGCGATCAAGATGGGTCGTGTCGGTCATGATGATTTCCCCTTTGTGCCTTTCAAAGCAGCCGCTTCGTCGCTTGTCCAGCCGCACCCGCGTGGCCTGGTCTTGACGCAACCGCCCGGCATCCCGACTTCACGGCTTCCAACCCCGAGGAACCCTTGATGCACCATGCCCGCTACGCCGTGATCCGCGATGCCGGCAAATGGCGGATCAATCATCAAGGCATCAACTATGGCTATTATGACGATGCCGAAGCCGCGACGCAGGCGGCTATCATGACGGCGCACGAGGCGGGCAAGGGCGGCTGGAACGCGCAGGTGATGGTCGAAACCCTGCCGATGCAGTTCCGGCTGGTCTGGACCTATGGCGAGGATCCGGCGCCAGCGGAGGACTGAGTTTTTCGACGGGCCAGCCTCATCGTCACTGATCGATCAGGAAGGGCCTCCGGCGGCTGGGGCC
>CAJAHV010000002.1 GCA_903939555.1 uncultured Alphaproteobacteria bacterium
ATGCCCTTGGGGCCCCAGGCCTGGCCCAATTGCTTGGCATAGGTGAGCAGCGCTGCCTTCATGGCGTTGAAGGCCTGCGGCATGATGAAGGTTTCGGTGGCGGCGGTGCTGGCCATGAACACCACCGAGCCGGCGCCCGAGGCAGTTAGATAGGGTTCGAGTGCCTCGCAGCCCTTCACCGCGCCCATCACGTCATATTTGAAGGCGGCTTCCCAATCGCCGGTCAGTTGCGCGCCCGATGACGACGCGCCCGGAATGAAGATGTCGCAACCGCCCAAAGTGTCGGCGGCGCGGGTCAGCCAGGCAGGGTAGGCATCGAAGTCATTGAGGTCGAAAGCCTCGCCAAAGACATTGCCGCCGTGCTGCGACAGGCTGGCGACGGCCTCGGCAACCTGTTCCGGCTTGCGCGAGAAGAAGGCGATATCGGCACCTTCGCGCGCGAAAATCTCCAGCGCGGCCCGGCCGATGCCGCGGCTGCCGCCGGTCAGGATGACCTTTTTGCCCTTGAGACCGAGATCCATTGTCTTTCCCCATTCTGATTGATGCTGATTGCGCTACTACTAAGGGCAGTCTGCCACAGTCGGCGGCGCCGGACATCCTGTCCTTCGCGCCAGTTGGCGGGGTCGATCCGGGGGGAGAGCGGGGCATGCGCAAGGGCTGGTGGCTGGTCATCGCGGGGTTGTTGCTGCTGTGCGGCGGGGCATGGCGGGCGGCGCAGGTGCAGACGGCGGGCGGGGTGACAGTGCGCGATGTGCGCTTTGCCGGTGCCGATGGCGTGGTGTTGCGGGCGCTGCTGTATGTGCCAAAAGGCGCGACTGCCGTCACCCCGGCGCCGGGCATCCTTGCCGTCCATGGCTATATCAACAGCGCCGAGACACAATCGGGCTTTGCCATCGAGTTCGCGCGGCGCGGCTATGTCGTGCTGGCGCTCGACCAGACCGGCCATGGCTACAGCGGCGGTGCGGCCTTTTCGCAAGGCTTTGGCGGGCCGGCGGGGCTGCGCTACCTCAAGTCACTGCCCATGGTCGACCGTGCCAATATCGGTCTGGAGGGGCACAGCATGGGCGGCTGGACGGTGCTCGCCGCCGCCGCGAGCGATCCGGCGGGCTATCGCGCCATGGTGCTGGAGGGATCGGCGACCGGTGCGCCGTTCGCGAAAGCGGGCACACCGGCGTGGCCGCGCAACCTGGCGCTGGTGTTCAGCCGCTATGACGAGTTCGCCAAGGTGATGTGGGGTGTTGACCGCGCGGCCGATGCGCCGGGGTCGGGCAAGCTGCAAGCGCTGTTCGGTACGGCTGATGCGGTGGTGCCGGGGCGGGTCTATGGCGACCTGGCGGCCGGGACGGCGCGGCGGCTGACCATGCCGGCGGTGACGCACCCGGGGGATCATATCAGTGTTGAGGCGATCGGCGACAGCCTCGACTGGTTCGCGCAGACGCTGCAAGGCGGCACGCCGTTGCCGGCCAGTGACCAGATCTGGTGGGGCAAGGAGGTCGCGACCGGGGTGGCATTGGTCGGTTTCGTGCTGGTGCTGTTGGGGGTGATCGATGTGGCGCTGGGCCTGCCGGGGCTGGCGTCGCTGCGCGCGGTGCCGGCGTTTCGGCAGGGTGAAGCGCCGCGCTGGCGGCGTGTTGAAGCGCCGCGCTGGCGGCGGGGTGTGGCGATTTCGGCGCTGCTGCCGGTGCTGACATTGTTCCCGGCGTACATCGCGATCACGCTGTTGCTGCCGCCATCGCGGCTGTTGCCGCAGGTGGTGACGACGCAATTGCTGCTCTGGTCGCTGGTCAATGCCCTGCTTGCGTTGCTGCTGGCGCGCTTCGGGCCGGCATTGCCGGCGCTGCCGCGTGCCCGCTGGGGGGCGTCGCTGGCGCTGGCGGGGCTGGTGCTGGGCGTTGGTTATGGCCTGGTATTGGCGGTGCAGGGGCTGTTTGTGGTCGATTTGCGCTTCTGGGTGGTGGCACTAAAGGCGCTCAGTCCGGGGCAATGGCAGGTGTTACCGGTGTATCTGGTGCCGTTGACACTGTGTTTCTGGGTGATGCTGCGAGGCCTTTCGGGCGTGTTGGCGGGCACCGGGCGCGGGATGTTGGGGCAATATGGCGCCGCCATGGTGGCCTTGGCGGGGGGAATCCTGCTGTTCCTGGTGGTCGATTATGCGATTCTGTTCGCCACCGGGCGCCTGCCGACCGGCTTTGACCCGCTGACAACGGTGATCGCCATCCAGTTCGTGCCACTGCTGGCACTGGTCGCGGTCATCGCGACCTTCTGCTGGCGGCGCATGGCCAACCCGTTGCCGGCGGCGCTGATCTGCGGCGGGCTGGTGACATGGTATGCAGTGGCGGGCACGGCGACGCAGGTGGTCTGATGGATTGTCAGTCACCGATAGAAAGAGGCCTCCGGCGGCTGGGGCCGCAGGCCCCAGACCCCTTTCGATAGGCTCGCTGACCGGCAACATCCATTGCTGTTGTTGCCGATAATAAATGGGGTCTG
>CAJAHV010000003.1 GCA_903939555.1 uncultured Alphaproteobacteria bacterium
CTTTTGTCGTCGTCCGCGCTAAGCGGCGCTGGTCATGACCAAGCCGATCACTCTTGCCCTGCCCAAGGGTCGTATCCTCAAGGAAGCGCTGCCGTTGCTGGCGCGGCTGGGCATCGTGCCCGAGCCGGATTTTTCGGACGACAACAGCCGCAAGCTGATGTTCGAAACCTCGCGGCCCGATGTGCGCATCATCCGGGTGCGGTCGTTCGATGCTGCGACGTTCGTGGCTTTTGGCGCGGCTGAAATCGGCATTGCCGGCAATGACGTGTTGATGGAGTTTGCCTTTACCGAGCTGTATGCGCCGGTCGATCTTGGCATCGGCCATTGCCGCCTGTCCGTGGCGCAGCCGGCGGCCTTGGTGGAGGATGCGCGCACGCTCAGCCATGTCCGGGTGGCGACCAAATATCCCGGCATCACCCGGCGGCATTTTGCGGCGCGCGGTATCCAGGCCGAAATCATCAAGCTGAATGGCGCGATGGAGCTGGCGCCGCTGTGCGGGCTGGCCAGCCGCATCGTCGATCTGGTGTCGACCGGCAAGACGCTGGCCGAAAACGGGCTGATCGAAACCGAAATCATCGCGCCGGTCAGCAGCCGGTTGATCGTCAATCGCGCCGCTTTCAAGACGCATCCCGCCGTGGTGCCGATTGTCGACGCCATCAGGGCGCTGGTGGAGACACCCCGCCCCGAAAGCCCCGGCCCCGAAAGACCACAAGATGCCGCAGCGGCTTGACGCCTGCGACGCCGGTTTTGCCGCCGCCTTTGCCGCACTGGTGGCCAACCGGCGCGAAAGCGATGCCGATGTCAGCGCCGATGTAGCGGCGATCATCGCCGCTGTGCGGGCGCGCGGCGATGCGGCGGTTGCCGAACTGACCGCGAAGTTCGACCGGGTTGATCTGGCGGCGCAGGGCTGGCGGATTCCGGCCAGCGCGCTCGATGCGGCGCTCGACGGGCTGGACCCCGAACTGCGCAGCGCGCTCGACATGGCGGCAACGCGCATCCGCGCCTTTCACGAACGCCAGAAGCCGCAGGGCAATGACGCGACAGATGCCCAAGGTGTGCGCACCGGTGTGCGCTGGACCGCCGTGGAGGCCGCCGGGCTGTATGTGCCGGGGGGCCGCGCCGCCTATCCGTCATCGGTGCTGATGAACGCCATTCCGGCGGTCGTGGCGGGTGTCGAGCGGTTGGTGATGGTGACGCCGACGCCCGTGGGCCCAAGAAACTTGGACGGCATGGTCAACCCGCTGGTGCTGGCGGCGGCGCGATTGGCGGGGGTGACCGAAGTGCTGCGCATCGGCGGTGCACAGGCCATCGCGGCGCTGGCCTTTGGTACCGAAAATGTGCCGAAAGTCGATGTCATCACCGGCCCGGGCAACGCCTGGGTGGCGGAGGCCAAGCGCCAGCTTTACGGCATCGTCGGCATCGACATGATCGCCGGGCCATCGGAGGTTGTCATCGTGTCGGACGGCAAGTCGAACCCCGACTGGATTGCCGCCGATCTGTTGGCGCAGGCCGAACATGACCCGGTAGCGCAATCGATCCTGATAACGACCGACGCCGCCGAAGCCGATGCGGTGGCGGCAGCGGTCGAACGCCAGCTTGCCACGCTGGCGACAGCAGCAGTGGCGCGGCAAAGCTGGGACGCGTTCGGCGCGATCATCCTCGTGCCCGATCTCGACGCCGCACTGCCGCTGCTCGATGCGTTGGCCGCCGAGCATGCCGAATTGATGGTCGATGAGCCGGAGGCGCTGTTCGCCCGGATGCGCCACGCCGGATCGGTGTTCCTGGGCCGCCACACGCCCGAAGCGGCGGGCGATTATCTTGCCGGGCCGAACCATGTGCTGCCGACCGGGCGCCGCTCGCGCTTTGCTTCGGGGTTGTCGGTGGTCGATTTCATGAAGCGCACGACGTTTCTCGATTGCGGGCCGGCCGGGCTGGCCGCCATCGGCCCGGCCGGCGCCGCGCTTGCCGATGCCGAAGGTCTGGCGGCGCATGCGGCGTCGATCAGGTTGCGCTTGGGCTGATTGGTCGGGATCAGATCCGGCAGGGCCTCCGGCGGCTGGAGGCATCTACAGCAGCCGCCGGAGGCCCTTACAGCAAGTTATCAGCCAGCGCAGACGGCACGTTCGAACGCTGCCAACACCGCCAGCGCGCCGGGGTCACCAAAGGGCAGCAACTGCATCAGCAGCACGGCGCATTGGCCCGATGCCGGATCGAACCAGTAATAGGTGTTGCAGATGCCGGCCCAGCCGCAACTGCCGGCCGGCCGGCCATTCGGCCCGGGCTCGGGGTTGATGAGGAAGCCCAGCCCCCAGCCCGGCACCATGCCGGGGAACCAGTCGACCTCGGCTGACAGCGCCGGCATCGTTGTCGGCATCTGCCCGGCGCGCAGGCGCCCGATCTGGTTGCGCGTCATGGCTGCCACGGTTTCGGCCTGCAAAAGGGTGACGCCATCAAGGCTGCCGCCATTGGCCAGCATCCGCACGAAGCGCATGTAATCGGCCGCGGTGCCGACCAGACCGCCGCCGCCCGACAGGAATTCGCCCGCCCCGCCGCCGATGTTGATCGGGAAGGGTGCCAGCGCGCCATCGGCGCCGCGCGCCATGTTGGGTACCAGCCGGCTCTTGTGCGCCGCCAGCCCGAACGCCGTATCGACCATGCCCAATGGCCCGGTGATATGCGCGGCGATATAGGCATCGAGCGTCATCCCGCTTGCCGCCTC
>CAJAHV010000004.1 GCA_903939555.1 uncultured Alphaproteobacteria bacterium
ACTGGCGCGCAGGCATCAGTGGCTTGCGTCGCGCCGGGTCTTGGCCCATTTTCGCGCCATGATCAAAACCACCTGTCTCGCCGCCTTGCTGCTCGCCACTGCCGCTCCGGCGCTTGCGGATACCGCTTATGTCAACGCCAATGGCTATACGCTGGGCGATGGTGGCACCTTGCTGCGTTTTGCCACGCTGGTTGTTGACGATGCCGGCAAGGTGAAAGCGACGTTGCCGGCCGGCGCACCGCTGCCGCGCGGCAAGAAGATTGACGTTCAGAGGCGCACGCTGCTGCCCGGCCTGATCGACGCGCATGGCCATGTCATGAGCCTGGGCGAACGCGCGCTGGCGGTTGACCTGTCGGAAACCATGTCACTGGCAGCAGCGCAGGCGGCGGTCCGCGCGAACGCCGGCACAGGTGGATGGATCCGTGGCGGTGGCTGGAACCAGGAACGCTGGGGCCTTGGCCGTTTCCCGACTGCGGTCGAACTCGATGCCGCCACCGGCAACCGCCCGGCGGTCCTGCGCCGTGTCGATGGCCATGCCGTCTGGGTCAATTCCGCCGCGATCAAGCTGGCGGGCATCACCGCCGCCACCCCCGATCCCGCCGGTGGACGCATCGAGCGTGATGCGGCTGGCAATCCCAATGGCGTGCTCGTCGATGCGGCGATGAAGCTCGTCGGCGCGGTGGTGCCGCCACTGTCGTCGGCGGAAAATGATGCAGCGCTGGCCAAATCGCTCGTCATAATGGCGTCGGTCGGGCTGACCGGCGCGCATGACGCCGGCGTCGACCGCGCCACTTGGGATCGTTACCGGCGCTTTGCCGCGCAGGGCAAGTTGACCGCGCGGCTTTATGCCATGGCTTATGGGCCGGACAACCGCGCTGCCATCGCGCCCGATGGCCCCATCGGCTGGCGTGATGACGACAAGCTGGCGATGATGGCGATGAAACTGCAGGCCGATGGTGCGCTGGGATCGCGCGGCGCCTGGATGGCCGATGATTACAGCGATGCGCCCGGCAACAAAGGCCTGCCCTTTTTCGAGGAAGGCAATCTGCGCCGTATCATCCTCGAGGCCTCGGCCAAGGGTTTCCAGACCAACGTCCATGCCATTGGCGATGCCGCCAACGGGGCGGTGCTCGCCGCCTTTGCCGCGATCCCGGCCAGCCAGCGCGCGGCGCTGCGCCACCGTGACGAACACGCCCAGATCGTCAATACGGGCGACCTGCCGCGCTTTGCCCGGCTTGGCATCATCGCCAGTATCCAGCCGACCCATGCCACCAGCGACAAGGGCATGGTCGAAGCCCGTATCGGCGAAGCGCGGCTGGCCGGCGGCTATGCCTGGAAATCGCTGATCGACAGCGGCGCGCGGCTGGCCGGCGGCAGTGATTTCCCGGTCGAACCGCCCAATCCCTTTTACGGCCTGCATGCCGCGGTCACCCGGCAGTCGCGCGATGGCGCGCCGCCGCAGGGTTGGCGCATGGCCGAAGCCATGACGATGCAGCAGGCTTTTGCCGCCTTCACCACCGGCGCGGCCTGGGCCGGCCATGCCGAAGGCAAGGTCGGCACGCTGACCCCGGGCAAATGGGCCGATTTCATCATCACCGGGCAGGACCCGTTCGCGGTGGCACCGGCCGATGTATGGAGGGTTAGGGTCGACGAAACCTGGCTTGGCGGGAAACGCGTGTTCCTGCGTAAATAGGCACCAGCCGCGCCGGTGAGGCGAAGGCGTCAGCCCAGCCTGGTCAGCGTGTCCACCGTCAGGATCTGCGGCAATTCGCGTTCGGTGCCGTCGGCGGCATAATAGACATAGACCGGCACCCCGGCCCGGCCTTGCTCGGCGAGCCATTGCGAGATCACCGGGTCACCGCGCGTCCAGTCGCCTTCCAGCACAGTGATGCCCTTGTCCTTGAAGGCCTTTGCCACTGCGGCATCGGCCATTGCGCCCTTTTCGTTGACCTTGCAGGTCAGGCACCAATCGGCGGTCATGAACAGGAAAACCGGCGTCTTGCTGGCGCGCAGCGCGGCGAGTTTGGCCGGCGTGAACGGCTGCGCCGCAAACCCGGCCGGTGCCGATGTCGTGACTGCGGTTGCCGGCGCCCCGACCGGCAGCAGCACGACGGCGGCGACCGAGGCCAGCATGGCGACGGCGCCGGGCAGCCAGCCGGGCTTGCCGCCGTGCTGGCGACTGCCAAGCCACCAGAGCAGCAACCCGATCGCCAGCGCCCCGGCCAGCCCGATTGTCATGCCTTCCACGCCGGCCTGCCGCCCCAGCACCCAGGCGAGCGCCAGCGCGGTGAGGAACATCGGTATCGACAATATGGCGCGGAACCGGATCATCCAGGTGCCCGGCCGCGGCAGACGGCGGCGCAGCGCGGGCACAAAGCCGACGAGCAGGAAGGGCAGCGCCAGCCCAAGGCCGAGCCCGGCGAATACCGCGATGGCGGCGACCGGCGGCAGCACCAGCGCCGCGCCCAGCGCCCCCGCCATGAACGGTCCGGTGCAGGGCGTCGCGACGAACGCCGCCAGCGCGCCGGTGGCAAAACTGCCGAGCGCGCCGCCCTTGCGGATGGCATCATCGCCCAATGACCCGGTGGTGACATTGATCTCGAAGACCCCGGCCAGGTTGAGCGCAATGGCGGTGACCAGCAGCAGCAGCCCGGTGATGACGCGCGGGTCCTGCAACTGAAAGGCCCAGCCAACCTGCGAACCCGCTGCGCGCAGCAACAGCACCAGCCCGCCCAGCGCCGCGCAGACCAGCACAACCCCCAGCGTATAGGCGATCGCATCGCGCCGCGCCGCCGCCGGGGCGACGTTGCCGCTGGCCAGGCTGAGCGCCTTGAGGCTGAGGATCGGGAACACGCAGGGCATGACGTTGAGGATGACGCCGCCGAGCACCGCACCGAGCAAAATCAGCGGCAGGCCGGGGCCGTTGTCAGCCGGGCGATTGCCGGTCAAGGGCGCGCCGGCCGCCGGCGTGTCGCCGGGATCGGCGTTGATCCGGAAACCCTGCGGCTTGGCATCGTCGCGGAATTCGACGCGCAGCACGCCCGATACCGGCCCGGCGGCACCTTCGATGGCGGCGGTTTCGATGCGCAGCGTATCGCCCGCCACCGTTACCGCCTGCGGCGCGGCATAATCGACAATGCCTTCCTGATCGGGGAAGAAATAGGCAGCACGTACCTTGCCCGGCGTGCCAAAGGGTTGCGCCAGCACGAAGCGCCCGCCCTTGGCGCTCCAGCGGCCGGGGGCGGCGAGCACGCGCGGCAGCGCCGCCTTGGCCAGCGCCATGGCATAGCCGTTTTCGGCATCGGTGGCGCCATCGCCGATCACCAACGGCAGGGCGAGCGTCGCGCTTTCGGGGACGCATTGTTCGGCGCTGCACACCAGCCAGTCAGCCTTGACGGTGACCGGAAAAGCCGCGCCCTTCTTCAACCCGGTAGGGGGGGTGATGCTCGTCACCAGTACATTGGCATGGGCATAGACATAATTCATCAACCCCGAAACGATCAGTGTTTCGGGCACCGGATAGGCGAGCGGCGGCGGCGCATCGGTACCGGCAGGCAGCGTCCAGGCCACGCGTGTCGGCGCGCCGGCGTCGCCGGGGTTCGACCAATAGGTGTGCCAGCCGTCCTTGGGGGTGAGTTTCAGCCCGATGCTGACCGGTTGGCCCGGCGCCGGCCGCACGCTTTCGGCGATCAGCGCGATGCTGGTATGCGGCTGCTCACTGACCGATTGGGCAAGCAGCGGCGCGGCGGCGGTCAGCGCGAACAGGGCGGAGAGCAGGCGTTTGATCATGGCACCGCTTATGCCCTGAATTGTGGCAGCGCGAAAGCGGCGCGGTAGCTCAGGCGGCCGGGGGCACAACTACGGTGAAATCGACCATGATCTCACCCGAAATTGCCTCCAGCGCGTCTTGCACGGCGGCGGCGCTGATGCCGGCGGGCACGCGCAGCGCCAGCGTGGCGCGGAACAGCTGGTTGCCCGACCAGGCCTCGGCTTCGGTACCGGTCTCGAGTTCCTCGATATTGACGCCGAGCCGGGCCAGCGCGGCGCTGACTTCCTTGACGATGCCCGGACGGTCTTGGCCGACGAGCGACAGGCCGAGCGGCGTGCCGGCCGGCGGCTCGGCCTGGCTGGCGGCCGCGATGGTCACCTTGAGGCCGGCGGCATCGACGTGCGCTGCCTTGTCGCGCAAGATTTCGAGTGCGTCCGCCGGCAGTTCGACGAGCACCGAGCCGACATAGCTTCCCCCCAGCCGCGTCAGCCGGCTTTCCAGCCAGTTGCCGCCGGCTGCCTGCACAGCTACGGCCAATGCTTCGGTGAGCCCGGGCCTGTCG
>CAJAHV010000005.1 GCA_903939555.1 uncultured Alphaproteobacteria bacterium
CCTTTCCCCCGGCCAACAATCCGGCGGGCGGCATCATGTACAATGCGGCCGCCGATCGCCGCTCGTGGCAGTCGCTGACCAACTTCCTGACTGAAATCTTCGCTTGAGCCTGCCGCTCCGCCTGGCGCTGCGCGAACTGCGCGGCGGGCTCAATGGCCTGCGGCTGCTGGCGCTGTGCCTGATCCTGGGCGTAGCGGCGCTGGCCGGGGTCGGCAGTCTGGCGTCAGCAATCACGCAAGGCCTGTCCGAACGCGGCCAGACCATCCTTGGCGGCGACATCGAGGCGCGGTTGACCAGCCGTTTCGCCACCCCGGCCGAACGCGCCCGGCTGGCGGCGCTTGGCCCGCTCGCCGAAGTCATCAAGCTGCGCGCCATGGCGGGGCCGGCGGCGGGCGAAGACCGGGTGCTCGCCGAATTGAAGGCAGTCGATGGCGCCTGGCCGCTCTATGGCCGCTTCGCCATAGCCGGCGGCGCGACGTTGATGCCCGGCAGCGCCGCCATCGCCCCGGCCTTTGCCGAACGCTTCGGCGTCAAGGCCGGCGACCGCATCAGCATCGGCGCCGCCGATTTCCGCGTGGCGGGCATGATCACGCAAGAACCCGACAAGGCGGGCGACGGCATGGGCTTTGGCCCCGGCATCGTCATCCGCCGCGCCGATCTTGACCGTACCAGCATGCTGGCGCCGGGCGGGCAGTTCCGCGCCGGTTATCGGGTAAAACTGCCCGCCGGCAGCGACCCGGCGCAAACCGTCGACGCGCTGCGGGCCGCCGCCCCCGATGCCGGCTTCCAGTTTCTCGATCGCAACAATGGCGCGCCGGGCACGCGGCAGTTCGTCGATCGGCTTGGCCAGTTCCTCACCCTCGTCGGCCTGACCGCGCTGGTCGTGGCCGGCGTTGGCGTTGGCGGCGGGGTCAGCGCCTATCTCGGCGCCAAGACGCGCACCATTGCGACACTGAAGACGCTGGGTGCCGACAGCGCGACGATCCGCGCCGTTTATCTGTGGCAGATCGGGCTGGTCGCGCTTGGTGCCGTTGCTGTCGGGCTGGCGCTCGGCGCTGCCACCCCCTGGGCAGCGCTGCAATTCGCGGCCGACAGCCTGCCGGTGCCGCCATCGCTCGCCCCGCAATGGGCGGCGCTGGCGAGCGCTGCCGGCTATGGCCTGCTCATCGGGCTGGTGTTCGCGCTGTGGCCGCTGGCACAGGCAGCGCAGATGCCGGCGGCGCGCCTGTTTCGCAGCATCACCGAACGCCGCGCCCGGCCGGGGCTGGGAACGCTGACCATCATGGCCGGTGCGGCGCTCGCCATCATCGGGCTGACGGTGCTCAACGCCACCGACAAATTGTTCGTCCTCGGCTTTGTCGGCGCGGCACTGGCGCTCATCATATTGCTCTGGGCACTTGCGGCGCTGGTTGCCTGGGGCGCGGCACGGCTGCCACGACCGCGCGGCACGCTGGCGCGGTTGGCGCTGGCCAATCTCCACCGCCCCGGCGCGCCGACCCGGCAGTTGATTGTCGCGCTCGGGCTGGGGCTCACCCTGTTCGCCACGCTGGCGGTGATCGAGACCAACTTTTCGGGCCAGATCAACCGGTCCCTGCCCAAGCGCGCGCCGAGCTATTTCGTCATCGACATCCCCAATGACGGCCTTGCCGGCTTCCGCGCGCTGGTCGATCGCGCTGCGCCGGGGGCGGGCATCACCGCCGTGCCGTCGCTGCGCGGGCCGGTGACGGCGGTCAACGGCGTGTCGGCGAGCAAGATCAATGCTCCTGATGCGTGGATTTTGCGCGGCGATCGCGGCCTGTCCTATGCCGCCGACTTCCCGCCGGCCAACACGCTGGTCAGCGGCAAATGGTGGCCGCGCGACTATGCCGGGCCGCCGCTGGTGTCGATCGATGACGATGCGGCCAAGGCATTGGGGCTGAAGCTGGGCGATACCATCTCGGTATCGGTGCTCGGTGTCGATGTTACCGCGACGATCGCCAGCACCCGCAAGATCGATTGGCAGTCGCTGGGCTTCAACTTTGCCATATTGTTCGCGCCGGGCACGCTCGAGGCAGCACCGCATAGCTGGATGGCGACGCTGTCGGTGGCGCCCGAACAGGAGCGGAGATTGCAGGCCAGCATCGGCAAGGCCTTTCCCACCGCCTCGGTGATCCGCGTCAAGGATGTGCTCGGCCAGGTCAGCGAATTGCTCACCCAATTGGGCGCCGCGATCCGCGCTGCCGCATCGGTGACGGTCGCCGCCGGGATCGCCGTGCTGATCGGTGCGCTGGCAGCCGGCGCGCGGGCGCGCACTTATGACGCGGTGCTGCTCAAACTGCTCGGTGCAACGCGCGGGCAGGTGGCACGGGCGACGCTGGCCGAATATGGCGCGCTGGCGCTGATCGTGTCGGCGCTGGCGCTGGCGCTGGGGGCCGGGGCGGGCTGGTTCGTCATTACACAGGTATTCAAGCTCGAATGGCAGCCCGATTGGCCGCCGGTGGTGGCGACCGTGCTGGTCGGCGGCGCGGTGACGGTGGTGCTTGGGCTGGCGGGTAGTTGGCGGGCGCTGTCGGCGCGGCCGAACGCGGTGCTGCGTGAGCTTTGAGGGCGCTTTTGCCAGATTACACCGCTGTCATCATGTCCCATTGAAACTATCGCGCGAATGCACGATATTGGTAGAATTCCCGGTGATTGTACCGGCGACAGGAGGAATTAATGGCTAACCAGGTGGATCCCCGCCTCGCCGGTTTCCGGCCCGCGGCCGAAACGGCAGGTTTTGATGCGGGCCTGCGTTCGTACATGCTCTCGATCTACAATTACATGGCATCGGGCGTGCTGCTGACCGGCATCATCGCGCTGCTGGTGTCAAGCAATCCGGCGTTGTTGTCGGTGTTCTTCTCCGAGACTGGAGGCGGTAACGGTAGGGCCGCTCAGTATGGTCCGACGCTGCTCGGCTGGATAGCCATGCTGTCGCCGCTGGCGATGGTGCTGGTGATGAATTTCGGCGTCAACAAGCTGTCGGAAGGTGCGCTCAAGGCGACGTTCTGGGCTTATTGCGCGCTTATGGGCGTGTCGCTGTCGACGATCTTCCTCGCCTATACCGGCGCGTCGATCGCCACGACCTTCTTCGTTTCGGCCGCCAGCTTCGGCGCGCTCAGCCTTTACGGCTATACGACGAAGAAGGACCTGTCGGCGTTCGGCAAGTTCCTGTTCATGGGTCTTGTCGGTATCCTGATCGCGTCGATCGCCAACATGTTCCTCAAGTCGAGCGGGCTTGACCTTGCGGTCAGCATCCTTGGCGTGCTGATCTTCGCCGGCTTTACCGCCTATGATACCCAGCGCCTCAAGGAACTCTATTATCAGGTGCAGGGCAGCGATATGGCCGGCAAGACGGCCGTGCTCGGTGCGCTGACGCTGTATCTCGATTTCATCAACCTGTTCCTGTTCCTGCTGCGCTTCCTCGGCGATCGCCGCTAAGCGCCGGACAGGCACTGAAAGAAACAGCCCGGCGGAGCGATCCGCCGGGCTTTTTCGTGCGCGGTTGTCGGGTGGTTGCGCTACGCAGGCAACAGCGCGCCTGCTACCCCTGCAACGCCGCTTCCACCCAATCGAGCCGGTCCTGCCCGAAGAAGAACGCATCCCCGACAAAGAAGCTCGGTGCCCCGAAGACGCCGCGGGCGACGGCATCTTCGGTTGCCGCCACCAGCGCCGCCTTGACGTCGGCTTCGGCTGCACGCGCCAGCCATAGCGCCGGATCGAAGCCGGCCGCAGCCAGGGTCGCCGCCAGCACCGCCGGGTCGGCCAGATTGCGCGGGTTTTGCCACATCGCGGCAAACAGGGTTTCGAGCAGGGGCACAAAATCCGCAGTGCCGCGCGCCGCGGTGAGCAGGCGCATCAGGGTGATGGTGTTGATCGGGAAATCGGGGTTCATCGCCAGGGTGATGCCCTCGCGCGCCGCATAACGTGCCATGTCGATGTTCATCCAGCGGCCGCGCGCGGCGATCACGCCCGGCGGCGCGTTGCCGGTGGCCTTGAAGATGCCGCCGAGCAGCACCGGGCGATAGTCAAGGCTCGCCCCGGTGCGCGCCACGATTGCCGGCAACCGCCGATAGGCCAGATAGGCGGTCGGCGACCCGACATCGAACAGAAATTCCACCGTCTTGGTCATATTGGATTCCCTTCAAATGGGGGTCCGGGGCCTCAGGCCCCGGCCGCCGGAGGCCTAGAACTTCTCAGCCCAGGGCCGCAGATCAAGCTCGTGCGTCCAGGCGTTGCGCGGTTGCCGGTGCAGCATGACATAATTGGCGGCGATGGCTTCGGGGTCGAGGATGCCGTCGTCGGCCTTTGTCGCATAGCGGTCGGGGAATTGCGTGCGGATGAATTCGGTATCGATGGCGCCATCGATGACGACATGGCCGACATGCACGCCGCGCGGCCCCAGTTCACGCGCCGCGCTCTGAGCCAGCGCGCGCAGGGCATGTTTGCCGCCGGCAAAGGCCGCGAAGCCGGCGCC
>CAJAHV010000006.1 GCA_903939555.1 uncultured Alphaproteobacteria bacterium
CCCCGACAGATAGAGCAGGCTGCCACAACCGGCACAGAAGAATTCGCCGGCACGCTTTTCATCATTGAGCGGCGAGGTGAAGGGGCGTTCGGTGGCATGTTCGCGCAGCACGGCGTGCCGGGCGGGGCTGAGTTCACGATCGGGCATTCGGCGTCCTTCCCATGTTGTCATTACCGCCAAGTTCGGCGCGGCAGCCGCATTTGCCAAGGCCTGTGCGGCAGGGTGCGGCACCGGGGCAGCCGGCCTCAATCCGCCCGGCCTCAATCCACCTGTGCCGCCAGCAGGTCGAGCAGCGCCACCGCAAATGCCGCCATGTTGCCGATCCGGTCATTGCTGCCGGTGGCCAGCGTACGCACCGCCGCCACCGGCCCGGCGACCGCGATGCAACTATGCCCGGCGGCATCGCCATAGGGGTTGCCCTGCGGACCCGCCGCGCCGCTTTCAGCGATGCCCCAGGTCGCGCTGAAACGTTGCCGCACGGTCTCGGCGGCGAGCATCGCCCAGGGTTCTGATGCCGATTTGATGCCGACGACATCCTCGCGCTTCAACCCGAGCAGCCGGTGGCGGGCGCGCGGTGTGTAGACCACCGCTCCGCCAAGGTAACAGGCCGAAGCCCCCGGCACCGCCAGCAGCGCCGCCGATACCAGCCCGCCGGTCGCGCCTTCGGCGACCGCCACCGTCTGCCGCCGCGCCATCAGCACCGCCGCCGCGCGGGCACCTGCGGCAAACACCGCCGCCATATCGGTATTGCCCATGCTACAAAAACGCCTTCAATTCGGCCATGAAGCGATCGAACTGGTCATGGTGCAGCCAATGGCCGGCATCGGCGAACTCGACGACCCGGGCAGTGTTGAAATGCACCAGCCGGCCATCCTTTTCCGGGTTCGATGCCCAGCTGTTGGCGCCATACATCAGCAGCGTCGGGCAGTTGATCTGCCCCCACAATGCCTCGACTTCATCCTCGGGCATGTCGTAAAAAGGCCAGACCATCAAATGATTGTCGAACTTCCAGCTGTAGCTGCCATCCTCGTTGCGGTTGGCACCATGCACCGTCAGGTGACGTGCCTGTTCGGCAGTAAGATAGGCATTTTCCGACCGCATCCGTTCCAGCGCGGCCTGCAAGGTCGGGTAGCGCTTGGGTAGCCGGCCGGCGGCGGCGCGCTTGTCGACGATCCATTTGCGCCAGCGATCGGCAAAGGCCACCTTGGCGCGTTCGGCCTGCATGGTCGGGCTGGGGCCGAGCCCTTCGATGGCGACAAGCTTCTTCACCTTGTCGGGGTAGAGCCCGGTGTAGCGCAGGCTGATATTGCCGCCGAGCGAATGCGCGACGATGGTCACCGGCCCGGCGTCCATCTGGTGGATCAACTGCGCCAGATCATAAACATGATCCATCACGCCATAACAGCCATCGGCGGCCCATTGACTGTCACCATGGCCGCGCAGATCGGGCGCAATGACGTGCCAATCGGCACTCAACTGCTGCGCCACCCAGTCCCAACTGCGACAATGATCGCGCCCGCCATGCACAAGCAGCAGCGGCGGCGCCCCGGCATTGCCCCAATCGGCATAATGCAGCTTCAAGCGCTGCGACATATAGCTGTGCGAAGTGGGACCGGTCTGCATCATCGCACACCAATTTGGCGAAACGCGCGCGGCGTCAAGTCTGGAGGCTTCGCCCTGCCCCTGCGGGGAAAGTGTCATGCCATGTCAGGGCCTCCGGCGGCTGGGGCCGCAGGCC
>CAJAHV010000007.1 GCA_903939555.1 uncultured Alphaproteobacteria bacterium
CAGACCCCAGACCCCATTCGATCAGTTCGATGCCTGGTAATGCCCAGCGGTGTCGTTGCCGAAAACCAATTGGCGGCTGGGGCCGGCGGCTGACCGCTACAGCGCCGGGTCGGCGAGTCCGGCTTCGTCAAAGCCCTTGGCGCGCAGGCGGCAGCTGTCGCATTCGCCGCACGGGCGACCGTCGGGTGTCGGATCGTAGCAGCTCCAGGTGAGTTCCAGCGGCGCTCCCACATTGGTTGCGGTGCGGACGATATCCGCCTTGGTCATCGCCGCCAGCGGGGTGTGGACGCGGAATTTGCCGCCTTCGACCCCGGCCTTGGTCGCGGTGTTGGCCATGGCTTCGAAGGCGCCAATGAATTCCGGCCGGCAATCGGGATAGCCCGAATAATCGAGCGCATTGACCCCGATGAACAGGTCACGCGCGCCGGCGGCTTCGGCCCAGCCCAGCGCCACCGACAGGAAGATAGTGTTGCGCGCCGGTACGTACGTCACCGGGATGCCGGGTTCGACGCCGCCTTTGGGCACCGCAATGTCGGCTGTCAGCGCCGAGCCGCCAAAGCCGCGCAGGTCGAGCGGCAGCACGATATGGCGCTCCGTCTCCAGCGCTGCCGCGACGCGTGCGGCATGATCGAGCTCGATACGGTGGCGCTGGTTGTAATCGATGGTCAGCGCGAGGAGGCGAAACCCCGCCGCCTTCGCCATCGCCGCGACGGTGGTCGAATCAAGCCCGCCAGACAGCAGGACAACGGCGAGCGGCGCCGTCATGCCGGGATCGCGAAGATGCGTGAACAGAATTTGCAATCGACGCTGATCAGGCCATCGTCACCGCGCATGTCGGCGCGTTCGGCTTCGGGGAAGCTTTCGAGCACGCTACGGATATGCGCCGGGTTGCAGCGGCAACCGCGATTGGGCAGCGCGCCTTCGCTGATGCGCACTTCCTCCTCGTGGAAAAGCCGCCAGAGCAGGGTTTCCGGGGCGAGATCGAGGTCGGTCAATTCGGCAACGCTGGTGGTGTCAGCAAGCGCCAGGACATGCTGCCAATCGGGGTGGAGCGCCTCGGTCTCGCTGCGTTCGACATCGAGGCGTACGCCGCCGATCTCGGCGCGTGCCAGATGCTGGACGAGCAAGCCGCCGGCGACCCAGCCGGTGGTCGCATCACCCGAAACGCCCAGCTTGATCAGCGTCGGGAGTTGTTCGGAATTGGCGAAATAGCCTTCGATGGCATGGCCGAGCGTGTCACCCTCCAGCGGCACGATGCCCTGGTAGCGTTCGCTGGCCGCAGTCTGGTCGAGCGTGATCGCGAGATGGCCTTCGCCGAACAGGTCGGGCAGGGTCATGCCATCGGTGAATACCGCATCGGCGGCAAAGTTGAGATAGCCGCGCACTGCGCCGCCGCGATAATCGCAGACGAGCAGGTCGATGGGGCCGCCGCGCGCCTGTGCCTGAACGGTGATCTGGCCATCGTCCTTGCGCAAGGTCGCGCCGAGCAGCGCGGTGACGGTCAGGGCTTCGGCGAGCAATCGGGCGAGCGGGGCCGGATAGGCATGTGCCGCCAGCACGGCGTTGAGCGCCGTATCGAGCCGCACGACCTGGCCGCGCACATTGCGTACGGCGACGGAGAAACCGATGGCGCGATCAGCGCTGGGGGCGAGGCCTTCTAGCATCGGGCGATGATCACAGCTTGCCGAAGCACCAGAGCAGGATCGCCTTCTGGACGTGCAGGCGGTTTTCGGCCTCGTCCCAGACCAGCGACTGCGGGCCATCTATGACGCTGGCGGTGACTTCCTCGCCGCGATGCGCCGGCAGGCAGTGCAGGAACAGCGCGCCGGGCGCCGCCTTGGCCATCAGGCTGTCATTGACCTGGAAGGGCAGCATGGCGCCCAGCTTTTCCTTGCTGTCCTTCTGGCCCATCGACAGCCACGTATCGGTGACGATGACATCGGCGGCTTCGACCGCGGCGGCAGCCGAGCGGACGAGATCGATGCTGCCACCGCGCGCACAGGCGGTGGCGATGACGGCCTGGTCGGGATCATAGCCGTGCGGCACCCCGAGCCGCAGGTCGAACCCGAGCACCGATGCCGCCTCGATCAGCGAATTGGCCATGTTGTTGCCATCGCCGAGATAGGCCCAGGTGCTGCCGGCGACGGGTTTGCCGGTGGTTTCCTCGATGGTCATGATATCGGCCATCACCTGGCACGGATGGCTGATATCGGTCAGTGCGTTGATCACCGGCACGCCGGCATTTTCGGCGAGGGTTTCCAATGTGGCATGGCTGTTGGTGCGGATCATCACGGCATCGACCATGCGGCCCAGCACGCGCGCGGTGTCCTCCACCGTCTCGCCGCGGCCCAATTGCATGTCGCCGGCCGAGGTGACGATGCTGGTACCGCCCAATTGCCGCATGGCCATGTCAAAGCTGAAGCGCGTGCGGGTGCTCGGCTTTTCAAAAATCATGGCCAGCGTGTGCCCGGCCAGCGGCGCATCGGCATCGGGCGTGCCGCGCGGGATGCCGATGCGCGCCGCCTTGCGGCGATGCGCTTCGTCGAGAATCAGGCGAAGCCCGGCAGCTTTGGCACCGGCGAGATCGAGGAAATGCGGCATTGGTGAACCTGGCTCCCTGCCCGCGTGCGGGAAGGGCTGGGGGTTGGGGTGTGTGGCGGGTGCGGGGCCGCCTGTGAGGGCTTTCCCGGCGCCTTACTCCCTCCCGTAACCGGGAGGGAGTAAGGCTTAGGCTGCGGCTGCCGGTGTATAGGCGCGGGCGGCGGCCGACAGCTTGTCGACACATTCGCGGATATGATGTTCGGTGATGATCAGCGGCGGCAACAGGCGGACGACATTGTCGCCGGCAGCGACGGTCAAAATGCCATGGCTGCGGGCGTGGTTGACGAAGGCCCGGCTGTCGGACTTGAGCTTGAGGCCCATCATCAGCCCCAGCCCGCGCACGCCTTCGAACAGATCGTCATGATTGGGGATCATCTGTTCGAGCGCGGCGCGCAGCCGGGTGGCCATTTCGTTGACATGCGCGAGAAACGCCGGCTCGGTGACGACATCGAGCACGGCCATGCACGCCGCCATCGCCAGCGGATTGCCGCCATAGGTACTGCCATGCGTGCCGACGACCATGCCTTGCGCCGCATCTTCGGTGGCGAGGCAGGCGCCGACCGGAAAGCCGCCGCCGATGCCCTTGGCGATCGCCATGATATCGGGGGTGACGCCATATTGTTCATGGGCGAACAAAGTGCCGGTGCGGGCGACGCCGCATTGCACTTCATCAAGGATCAGCAACAGGCCATGTTCGTCACACAGGTCGCGCAGGCCCTTGAGGAACTCCTGCGTTGCCGGGCGGATGCCGCCTTCGCCCTGGACGGGTTCGACAAGGATGCCGCCGATCGACGGATTGATGGCGGCCTTGACGGCATCGAGATCGTTGAAGGGCAACACGTCGAACCAGTCGGGCAGGGGTTCGAAGCCCTTGCGCATCTTTTCCTGGTTGGTCGCCGAAATCGTCGCCAGCGTGCGGCCATGAAAGGCGTTGGCAAAGGTGAGGATGCGGAATTTTTCCGGGTTGCCGGTGGCATAGTGGAAGGCGCGGCAGGTCTTGATGGCGCATTCGATCGCTTCGGCGCCTGAATTGGTGAAGAACACCGTGTCGGCAAAGGTCAGCGCGACCAGCCGTTCGGCAAGCGCCGCCTGCGCCGGCACCTTGTACAGGTTCGACGTGTGCATCAGCGTCGCTGCCTGTTTCTGGATGGCGCCGACAAGGTGCGGGTGGCTGTGACCGAGCAGATTGACCGCGATGCCGCTGGCAAAATCGAGCCATTCGCGGCCCTGCGCATCATAGAGATAACAACCATCACCGCGCACCGGCTCGACCTCGCAGCGGCCATAGACGGGCATCAGGGGCGTGATCGTCATTGTCTCAACTCCGTGCCGGGTCCGTGGCGGACCCCGGCAGACGCAAAAGGCCAAACGAAAAAAGGCGGCCCGAAGCGACCGCCAGACCGTGGCATATAGCGACTTGTCGATAGCGCCTCAACCCCGATAGGATGAGGCATATGTGCAACAATTACCGCCTGCGCGGTGCCGCCATTGCCATTGCCGAGGCGATGGGTGTGCCCTTCGAAGCCGATATCACCCTGCCGCCGCACGACCTGTTCCCCAAGCGCCCGGCATTGGTGGTGCGGCAGGCAGCGGCGGGGGGGCAGGCAGCGGGGCGGGAGGGGGTGATGCTGCAATGGGGGTTCCCGCCGCCGCCGGGCGTGCGCGGCCCGGTCACCAACGTCCGCAACCTCGCCAGCCCGTTCTGGCGCAGCGCGCTGGCCACCCCGGCGCGGCGCTGCCTGATCCCGGCATCCGAATTTTGCGAATGGGAAGGCGCGGCCGGTGCCAAGCGCCAGCGCTGGTTCCGGGTGCCGTCACAGCCAGTGTTCGCCTTTGCCGGCATCTGGCAGCCGCAGGCGGATGATCTGTTCGGCGCGGGCGGCGGCGGCGTCTTTGCGCTGCTGACCTGCGAACCCAATGCGCTGGTCGCGGCGGTCCACCCCAAGGCGATGCCGGTGATCCTCCACCCCGAGGACTATCAGCGCTGGCTGACCGCGCCGCTGGCCGAGGTGCTGCCGCTGGCGGCGCCGTTTCCGACGCAGTTGATGGCGGTCGATCTGGTGTAGCCGTGCCTGCGCTTGTCCGGCCTGCGCTGGGGAGGGCGGAGGCGGTGCTGCAATCGGTCAGGGGCAACGCCGCCGATGGGCGCAGGATTCGGGTTTTACCGGTGCCCCACCCGGTGCCCCACCCGGAGCAACGTTTGGTGCCGCGAGGATTGGTTCGCCACGGCCATCGCGGGGCACGTCGCTCAGGCGGGGGGCCATGCCTTCGGCCTGAACGCACCCGGCAAGCGCCAGCAGTGCCAGCAGCGCGAGCCCCCGCATCAAAAGCGCGCCGACAGCGAAATCAGCCCGCCGCTGGTGTCGCCGGCGGCGCTGACCCGGACGTTTTCGTTAAGCCTCCTGGTAAACAGAAAGGCCGAACCTTCGCCGATTGCCGCGCCGGCGACGACATCGTACCAGTGATGATCCTTGCTCTGCACGCGGGCAAAACCGATGGTGGCCGCCAGGATTTCGAAGGGCAGGCCGGTCTTCCAGCCGTAGCGGGCATGGAGGTAGCCGGCGCTGGCAAAGGCGACCGCGGTATGGCCCGAGGGGAAACTATGGTCGCCGCCATTGGGGCGTTCGGAATTGACGCCATATTTCAGCGCCATGGTCCCCGTCACGGCGATAAAGCCGGTTTCGGTCAGCTGGTAGAGCCCGTTCTTGTCATGTTCGGACAGGGTGATGACCGTGGCCGCCGCCGGCAGCGCGACGGCGCCGACATCGGCAAAGGTCTTCCAGAATTGTTGGCCGGCCGCCGCCGGGCTGGCGACGCTCAGGGCGACACCGATTGCAGGTATCAAAATGATTTTCATGGCCGGCCTTTCTTGTTTCGATCGCCGATGACCGGCTTTGCCGGCGAACACAATGCGCCAGTTGGTAATGTTAAAGCCCGAACGCGGCGCGATTGGCGATGACCATCGCCAGCGCGACGACCAGCGCCGCCAGGCTGACGACGAGCACGGCGCCTGCGATCATGTCCTTGAGTGCCTTGATCTCGGGATGCAGTTCGGGGTGCAGCAAATCGACGATGGTTTCGATTGCCGAATTGACCAGCTCCAGCGCCATGACCAGCGCGATGACGACGGCGACCAGCGCCCACCAGAGCGGTGCCGGGCGCAGCAGCACGAGCGCGGCCAGCGCGGCGGCCGCGAACAGGCAATGGGTGCGAAAGCTTTTTTCCCGCGCGAAGCCGGCGCGCAGGCCAGCGACGGCAAAACCGATGCGCTGTTGGAACGGGCGGTTTTTCATGGGTTTTCTCCCTTGCCGATACCGCGCGAAGGCGGTGGTGATCCCTACGGGAATCGAACCCGTGTTTTCGCCGTGAAAGGGCGACGTCCTAGACCGCTAGACGAAGGGACCGGCGGGAGAGGGGCTGCTAAAGGCCACGCCGCCGCGCGTCAAGGCTTTGCTGCATATAATTGCGTTTTTCTTGCAGAAAAGCCGTTACGCCCAGGCGATGTCGTCGATTTCGATTTCGGCGCTGGGCTCGCCTTTCCAGTCATCACGCTTGATGCGGCCGGCGACATAGAAGCTGCGGCCACGCGCCCCCAGCATGGCAGCGCCCAGCGCGGTATCGGCATGGCGAAAGGCGATCGCCTTGCAGCGCGCGCCATCGGCACCGCTCAACACCAGCTTGAGATGATGTTCGCCCACGATCCGGCTATCGACTGCGGTCCAGGGCCCTGATGCGATGCGAGGCTGTGACCAACCCTGGCCATAGGGGCCGGCAACCTCCAGCGTTTCAGCCAGTTGCAGCGAAACCCCGCGTGGGGCGATGGCGGCATCGCAATCGAGCGCGCGCGCCGTTGCCGCGACATCGACAGCGCCGGCCAGCCGGTCGTTGAGAAAGGCGGCGAGCGCATCGATGCCATCCGCCGCCACGGTCAGACCGGCCGCCATGGCATGGCCACCGCCCGCGATCAGCAGCCCGGCATCCTTGGCGGCCAGCACTGCGGCCCCCAGATCGACCCCGGGCAAGGAGCGCCCCGAGCCCTTGCCAAGGCCATCATCACCAATCGCGATGACGATCGTCGGGCGGTGCAGCCGGTCCTTCAGCCGGGACGCGACGATCCCGATGACGCCGGGGTGCCAGCCGGCCCCGGCGACGAGCGCCACCGCCATGTTGGAGGTAGGATCGGCGATGGCCAGCGCTTCGTCGGTCACCGCCGCCTCGATGCCGCGGCGGTCGATATTGAGCCGGTCGAGTTCGGCGGCGAGCGCCATGGCTTCGGCGGGGTCGTCACTGGTCAGCAGGCGCACGCCAAGATCGGATTGGCCGACGCGGCCGCCGGCATTGACGCGCGGCCCAAGCGCAAAGCCAAGATCACGCGCGCCGGGCGGCTTTGACAGGCCGGCGGCATCGATCAGCGCGGTCAGCCCGACATTGCGGCGCGTCCGCATGACCTTGAGCCCCTGGGTGACAAAGGCGCGGTTGAGCCCGGTCAGCGGCACGACATCGGCAACGGTGCCGAGCGCGACCAGATCGAGCAGTTCGGTCAGTTTGGGTTCCGGGTGGGTCGCAAAGGCGCCGCGCTGGCGCAGTGTGCGGTTAAGCGCGACGGCGAGGAGAAAGGCGACGCCGACGGCAGCCAGATGGCCATGGGCGGCCGCCTCAGGGGCTTCGTCGAGCCGATTGGGATTGACCAGCGCCAGCGCCACCGGCAGCGCCGTAGCGGCCTTGTGGTGATCGACGACGATGACATCGAGCCCCGCCGCGCGTGCCGCTGCCAGTGCTTCGAAACCCTGGGTGCCGCAATCGACCGTGACGACGAGGTCGGCGCCGGCGGTTTTCAACGCCACCAACGCATCGGCCGACGGGCCATAGCCTTCGAGCAGGCGATCGGGGATGTAATGACCGACAGTGCCGCCGACCATCCTGAGATAACGGATAAGAACAGCCGCCGAAGTAGCTCCATCAACATCATAATCGCCGAATATGACGATGGCTTCATTGGCGGCAACGGCATCGGCGAGCCGGGTTGCGGCGGCGTCCATGTCACGAAAGATCGATGGATCCGGCAGCCAGTCGCGCAGCGTGGGAATTTTCAGCCGGGCAAAATCGGCCGGGGCGGCACCGCGCGCCCGGAACAGATGGTGGAGCATTTCGTCATCACCGCGACCATCAAGGCCGCTGCCGGGCGCAATGCCGCCGCGCCAGCGCCAGGGTTGCCCCAGGATCGAGGTGGTGATGTTGAAAACGGCGGTCATGGGCCTTGCCCCTCACGCGTGCGGCGCAAGCGCGCCTGATCTGCCTCTCCCGCAGGGGGAGAGGCGGGCATCACGCATGGTTATGAGCGCGATGTTCGCCGCTGACCCAGCGCACGGTGCCCGACGAAGCGCGCATGACCACCGATTCCGTGGTGATGACGCCGTCGCGGCGGCGCTTGACGCCTTTGAGCAGCGAGCCATCGGTGACACCGGTGGCAGCGAAGATGACATCTCCCGAAGCGAGATCGGTGATCGTGTAAATCCGGTCGAGATCGGTGATGCCCCAGCGGCGGGCGCGGCCGCGCTCGTCCTCGTTGCGGAAGATCAGCCGGCCCTGGATCTGGCCGCCGACGCAGCGTAGTGCCGCCGCCGCCAGCACGCCTTCGGGGGCGCCGCCGCTGCCCATGTATAGGTCGATGCCGGTATCGGGGTTAGATGTTGCGATGACACCGGCGACATCGCCATCGGGGATCAGCATGATGCCGCAACCAAGGCCACGCAGTTCGGCGATCAGCGCTTCGTGGCGCGGCCGGTCGAGTACGCAGACCATCAGGTCGCCAGGGGCAACGCCCTTGGCGGCGGCAACCGATTTCACATTCTCGGTGGGCGATTTCGACAGATCGATGACCCCTTCGGCATAGCCGGGGCCGATGGCGATCTTGTCCATATAGACATCGGGGGCGTTGAGCAGGCCGCCTTCTTCCGAAATAGCCAGCACGGCGAGCGCGTTCGGGCCGGCCTTGGCGGTGATGGTGGTGCCTTCGAGCGGATCGAGCGCGATATCGATGCGCGGGCCGGTGCCTTGCGCGCGGCCGACCTTTTCCCCGATGAACAGCATCGGCGCTTCGTCGCGCTCGCCTTCGCCGATGACGACGGTGCCGTCGAATTCGAGCTGGTTGAGTGCATCGCGCATCGCTTCGACGGCGGCGGCATCAGCGGCCTTTTCATCGCCACGGCCAATCAGCTTGGAGCAGGCGATGGCGGCATTTTCGGTGACACGCACCATTTCGAGCACAAGGACCCGATCAAGCGTCGAACTGCGCGGCGTGGCGGTCATGTTGATTCCCTTGGACAAACGCGGCGGGTTTAGGGGCTTTGCACTGGCGAGGGAAGGGGCCGCGTGTTCCCCCTGCCGAAACCGGAAATCGCCGGGCCTAGAAATCGAGGATATGCATCATCACCGGCGCCGAGGTGACCGAATCGCCCCCCGCCATCTGCGCAAGCGCGGCGAGCACGGCGGGTTCGCCGGCGACATGGGTGACCATCACGACCATCGCATCGCCGCTCGCCGCCGGGCCGCGCTGGATCAGGCTTTCGATGGAAACGCCATGATCGCGCAGCGCTGCCGTGAGTTCGGCGAGCACGCCGGGGCGATCGGCAACCGTGAGGCGCAGGTAATAGCGCCCGCGCCGGCTGGCGATGGCAGCAGCGGGCAAAGCGGCGAGCGCGGCGACCGGCATGCCGAACGGATTGCCGACGCTGCCGCGCGCGATGTCGATGAGATCGGCCACCACGGCGCTGGCGGTCGGGCCTTCGCCGGCGCCGCGCCCCTGGAAGAACAGCCGGCCGACGAAATCGCCTTCGGCCGCCACGGCATTGAGCGCGCCTGACGCGGCGGCAAGCGGATGATCGAGCGGCACCAGCGCCGGATGAACGCGCTGGAACAGGGTCCCGTCCTCATGTTCGGCGAGGCCGACAAGCTTTATCCTGAAGCCCAGCGCCCGCGCCTGGTCGATATCGGCCAGTTCGACCGCGCGGATGCCATGGGTGGCGACGCCGGCGAAATCGATGCGCGCGCCAAAGGCCAGCGCGGCAAGGATGCTCAGCTTGTGCGCCGTGTCGATGCCATCGATGTCGAAGCTGGGGTCGGCCTCGGCATAGCCTGCCGCCTGCGCTTCGGCGAGGACGGTGGCAAAGCCGAGCCGTTCGGTTTCCATGCGGGTGAGGATATAATTGCAGGTGCCGTTGAGCAGGCCATAGACCCGGGCGATGCGGTTGGCCGCCATGCCCTCGCTCAGCGCCTTGATGACCGGCACGCCGCCGGCGACAGCGGCTTCATAGCGCAGCGGCAGGCCGGCGGCTTCGGCGGCGGCGGCAAGCGCGAGGCCATGATGGGCGATCATCGCCTTGTTGGCGGTCACCAGCGCCTTGCCGGCAGCGAGTGTGCGGCGGGCGAGGGTGAGCGCCGGGCCATCCGAACCGCCGATCAGTTCGACCACGACATCGACATCTTCGCGGCCGGCAAGTTCGGTGGCATCATCGACCCAGGCAAACGGCGCCAGATCAAGGCCACGGTCGCGGTTGCGGTCACGCGCCGAAATTGCGCTGATGACGATTGGCCGGCCGGCGCGGCGGGCGATCAGATCGGCATTATCGGCGAGCAGCCGGACAACGCCGGCGCCAACATTGCCCAGACCGGCAAGACCGATGCGCAGCGGTGACAAGGTAGGGGCGGCAGGCATGGCAGGCTCCGGATCTAGATGGTGCGCTGCTGTCATCGCGGGCCGCGCGCGAAAGCGCAAGCGCCGGTCGAAAGCGCAAAGCCCGAAGCCCGAGGCCCTGAACCGGGGCGGGGGGAGCCTGATGATCCGTCGCGGGTCAAGCGGCCTGTTGTGTGATCCTGCGGCGTGACACGGCCCCGATCATCCCCAAGCCGATAATGAACAACACCCAATCCTGCGGTTCGGGAACAGCCGCGCCAATGAAGACATTGTCGATGACAGGGCCAAAGTAGTTGGTGGCCGTTATACTGCCATTGTAAAAACTGATGCGGTGCGACCTGTTGGTGGCGATGAAATTGGTGGCGACACGCGCCCAGCCCATGTTGCCGGCGGTCTGACCCACCGGGCTGTCATAGGTGAAACTGTCGATCTCGCCGATGTCTGAAGCCGTCACCTTGACGATCGGATTGACCGTGGCATCGGGATTGCCCGACAGGTCAAACGAGATGCTGTAGGTTGAGCCAACCACGAAATTGTCGATGGTGGTGAAAATGCCACTGCCTGTGCCCGACAGTTCGACGCTGGTCTTGCCGGCCGATGCATCATAATTGCGGTTGATCTGGAACTGCGCGGCGTTTGATACCGCCCAGCCGGTGATGGCGGTCGAATCGGGCCCGCTGACCGGCGCCACGCCGCCCGTGAAGACCGCCGAGGCGCCGGTCTGTTCGAACGAACCGTTCACTGTGAGGGTATTGGTAGCCTGCGCCTGGCCGGCCCAAAGCGTCAATGCCGCCATCAGCAAACCATGGGTCGCAAATTTCATGCTGAATCCTTCGTACGGTCCGATCACCGAGACAAAATCTCAAAACGGCCGAAACGAAAATTTCTCAATTAAAAATGAAAGTTAACGATCCAGACTTATGCTGTTTTGTTGAATTTGGCAGCGGGCTTCGCTTCGCAACAAATCAACCATGGATCATTGCTGCGCCCCGCAAGCGACAGGCTCGGAGCGGTTAGAAGACGGGCTGGATGGCCGGTGCAAGCGGCAACGAAACGCACCCAAAAAAGGCGCCAGCGCCGCCGCCGCTTCAAGTTCACTGCCACCGTGACCGCCACCGTAACCGCCAACGCCACCGTCACCACAGGACAAGAAGCCAGAGCCGGGTAAGCGGCCCGGTGCTTCGCCGGAGTTCAGGCCGTCTGCCGCGTTGCCTTGCGGCGCGACACAAACCCGATCAGGCCAAAGCCGATGATGAACAGCGCCCAATTCTGCGGTTCGGGAACCGGTTCGGA
>CAJAHV010000008.1 GCA_903939555.1 uncultured Alphaproteobacteria bacterium
CCGCCATGGCGCGGAAGGCGCGGGTCGAGGCCTGGCGATAGCGCGGCGCGAACACCCGGCAACAGGCGTTGAAGATGCCGGCCTGACGGGCGACGACACTGCCATCGGTAAAGGCGTTGGCGGCGCCATCGGCGATCGGCTGGTTCCAGTCGCTATCGCTGCGATAGCTTGTTGGGTTGATATAGAAGACATCGACAGCAGGATTTGCCGCAGCCGGGGTGGCACCGGGGGCGATGGCCGCCGCCGCTCCGGGACTGCCGGCGCGCGTGGCCCAACTCGACGCCAGCGCATAATCGGGCGGCGGCGGTGCCAGCGCGGCCGGGGTGGCGGCTTGCAGCAGCAGGGTGATGATCGCGCCGAGCATGTGGTGGTGGTATGCCCCCTCCGTCACCCCCGCGCCAGCGGAGATGACGAGAGATTTTGCACGCCCGACCCGCCGCCACCCTGCCCCTCCGAGCGCGTGACCGGCTGGTGAACACTCCACGCATCCGCCCGCCCGCGCGCTTGTGCCGGCGTCGCGGCGATGGTCAAACAACAGCGCAGCAGCAGGGGGTAAAGCATGGCTGAAATCGGGCTGGGGCGGCAGATCGCCTATGGCAGCGGCCAGGTGGCGGGCCAGGTGTTCCGCGATGTGCCGTCGCTGTTGCTGCTGTTTTTCCTCACCACTGTGCTCGGCATCGCGCCGGCAGTGGCAGGGCTGGCGATCTTCGTGCCCAAGTTCATGCTCGGCGTCGGCTGCGACATGGCAGTGGGGGTGTTTTCGGATCGCTGGCTGGCGCGCTTCCCGCGGCGCTGGTGGCTGCTGATCGGCGCGGTCGGCGCGCCGGTGGCGATGCTGCTGCTGTTCCATGTGCCGCAGGGTTCCGAAAGCCTGCGCCTCGGCTGGGTGGTGGCGGCGTTCAGCCTGTACATGGCGGTGTTCGCCTGTTTCTCGGTACCCTATCTGGCGCTGTCGGGCGATCTGGCGTCGGACAGCCGCAGCCGCACGCTGTTGATGGCGTGGCGGCTGGTGTTCACCGCGGTCGGCGTGCTCACCGCCGGCGCGCTCGCCCCGGCGCTGGTGCAGCGCTTCGGCGGCGGCCAGCCGGCGTATGAGAGCATGGCGCTGATGCTCGCGATCATCTGCCCCGTTTCGCTGGTCATCGCCTTTTTCGGCAGCGGCGGGGCGGTCGTGACCGCAGCGCCGCGCCGCCGCCTCTCACTGCGTGCCGCCATCGGCGTGCTGCTGCGGCCGCGCTTTGCCGTGCTGATGGCCGCCAATCTGTTGCAACTCGCCGGATCGGGGATGGGCTATGCTGCGATGCTGTATTTCCTCACCTACAACATGCAGCGCAGCGACGCGCTGCAACTCGTCGGCGGCATCGTGCTGACCATGTGCATCGGCATCGTCATCGCCCAACCGCTGTGGGTATGGGTAGCGCGGCGTTTCGGCAAGAGCCGCGGCTTTGTCGCCGGCAGCCTGCTCTATGCCGCCGGCTATCTCGTCTGGGGTGTCTTTCCGATGGCGCCGCTGCCGGTCATCTTCGGCTTTGCGCTGGTGGCGGCGATCGGCAATTCGGGCTGGACGATGAACGGCTTTGCGATGCTATCGGATATCGCCGCCGATGATGCGCCACACGCGGGGCTCTATTCGGCAGCGTGGATCGCGGCTGACAAGATCGGCTTTGCGCTGGGCGGCAGCCTGCTTGTCGGGCTCGTGCTGTCGGGCTTCGGCTTCGATGCGGTGCGGGCGATGGCCGGGCAACCCCAAAGCGCACAGGCGCTGACCGGGGTGATGATCGCCTTTACAGTGGCGCCGCCGCTGCTCAACCTGTTCGGGGCGGCGGTGCTGGGACTGTGGGGGCGGGAGGCGCAGGCGGGATAGCAAGCCCCTCTCCCGCTTGTGGGAGAGGGGCGCATCGTTCAGGTCAGAAGCGATAACCCGCCGTCAGGCCGATGCGGCGGCCTTCGCCCAGATAGACTTCCGGGATGGTGAAGGTGACGGGAATACCGGGGCGCGGCTGGTTGATCGAATTCTGGGCATAGGTGACATCAAAGACATTGTTCGCCCAGAGCGCGACGTTGAAATGGCCATTGTCGACCCCGACCCGGAAATTGGTCAGCGTGCGCTGGCCAAAGCCGATGGTGTTGATCAGGTTGGTAAAAGCTTCGCCGGTATAGTTGACATCGACCCGGCCGGTGACCTGCCAGTCGCCACTGAGCGGAATGGCGGCGGCGGCATGCAGGTTCCACTGGGTCTGGACGCTGCGCTGCGGACGCAACCCTTCCAGCGACGGGACGGCGCGCACAGCACCGCTCGCCGTGGTGACAACGACCACCGGCGGGCAGCCCGGCGCCGCAACCGCCGCCGTGCCGGTGCCGACGACGCACTGGGTGACCGTGCCGCCATCATAGACGCCAGCGCCGAACTTGGGATCCGACCAGGTGATGCTGCCCCCGAAGCTGAACATGTCGGTCAGTTGCAGATCGGACTGGACTTCAAAGCCGGTGGCCTTGATCTCGCCGATGTTCAGCACGATGCGCACCGGGTTCACTGCAGTGGGATTTTCGGTGAAACCCGACACCTGCGCGTTTTTCCAGTCGGTATGGAAGACCGAGGCGTTGAGCGTCAGCCGGTTGTCGAACCAGCGGCTCTTCAAGCCGGCTTCATAGGTCCAGTTGCTTTCTTCGTCATAGGCGACTTCTTGGGCCAGGATGCCGGTGGCGCTGACCGGATTGGCGGTGTTGAACCCGCCCGAGCGCACGCCCTTGGCCGCCGACCCGAAAAGGAAAACCGAATCAGTTGCCTGGAAATCGACCGAGAAGCGCGGCGTGAAGCTGGTGAACTTGCGCTCGATGATCGGTCCGGCGTTGGGGAAGACACCCGGCGCCGGGACATTGGTGCCGATGATCGCCTGGTTGATGCCCGGCTGGCTGAGCGGATTGCTGACCGAGAAGACCTGGGCACGCTTAATATCGGCGTTGTAGCGGCCTTCGGCGTTGACCCGGACGGCACCGAACTTATAGCCCAGCGCCCCGAACACCGATTTGGTCTTGGTGTAGGATGACGAATAACTGCTGGACAATTGGATGCGGGTCGAATCATCGGTGACGAACGGATTGGCGGTAAACTCATAGGCGCCGACACCGCTGGTCGGCGGCGTGATGATCTGGCTGACGGCAACGAAGCGTTCATTGGCGGCGAGCCCGGCGCGATCGACCCCGATGCCCCCGGCGGCGAGCGGGATCTGCGAATCGAATAAATTGACCCCGACCAGCCAGCTGAGATCACTGCCCTCCTTGGATTGCAGGCGGAATTCCTGGCTGAAGGTCTTGACGCGTTCGCGGCTGATGGAGACGAAATTGGTGCGGGCCAGGCGGCTGTAGGCCGGGTTGCCAACGCAGGCGCTGCCACCCGTGCACACGCCCAGCAGCGGGCCGGCGCTGGTGCCGTCAAAATCGTTGAAGGCGCTGTTGGTGGCGCGGGTCCAACCGGTGATGCTGACAAGACGGGCAAAGCCGATGTCCCAATCGATATCGAGCGAGACCTGATGAGTCTTAGCCACGGTATCGGGCACGCCCGGCGAGATATCGCTGATCTTGCTGGCGGTCAGATCTCCGCAGAACAATTGCCGCCGGCCCAGCGTCACCGCGGCCGCGCTGGTCGTGCCGCAATTGAACTGAGCAATCGGCATGACCGTTACCGGCGACATTTCGGTTGTCGAATGGGTGACGAAGCCCGACACTCGCGCGGTGAAATTGCTCGTCGGCGTGAATTCGAGCGAGCCGCTGGCGGCGTATTTTTCGGTGCCGCCCAGATTATCGTCGGGCGCAGCGGCATTTTCGGCCCAGCCGTCATAGCTGAGATAGCCGGCGGCGACGCGCGCTGACAGCCAGTCGGTGATCGGCCCGGCGATGGTCGCGCGCAGGCGATAATCCTCGTTGATGCCGACAGTGCCGGAAATATTGGCCTCCAGCTCGCGCGCCGGCCGCTTGGTGGCGATGGCGAGGGCGCCGGCAAAGGTCGACCGGCCGTACAGCGCTGACTGCGGGCCCTTGGCAATTTCGATCTGGCCGACATCGAGCACCGAAATGAAGTCGAGCGTGTTGCGGCTGGTCTGGTAGATGCCGTCGATGAACACGCCGACATTGGCTTCGACGTTGAGATCATTGGCGGTGTTGGCCGGCGCCAGGCCGCGCAGATAGATGCTCTGCACCGTGCCGCCGGCGATGGAGGTGATGGCAACGCCCGGCGTGCTGTTGGCGAGATCGGCAAAATTGGCGATGTTGCGCGACGCCAGTTCCTTTTCGGTATAGGCGACGATCGATACCGGCACCGTCTGGATATCTTCCTTGCGCAGGCGCGCCGTGACGATGATTTCCTCGGCAACATTGCTTTCTGCAGCGGCGACGGCGGGTGCCGTCTGGGCGGCGGCGGCACCCGGCGTCAGCGCGAGTGTAGCGGCGAGGCCGAACGCGGTCCCGGCAAGCAATTTCGTACGAAACATGTCATTCTCCCCATTGGCCGCCCGCCAGCGGCAAAACTGCGATCAACTGTGGAAAAGGGTGGCTGCCGGCGACGGCGGGGCCAGACCCGGCTCCATCTGGTGACCAGTTGAAAGCTAGACCGGCAAAAGCCGGCTTGCCGAATTAATTTTGTCCATCAGGCGACAAAGTGTCGCGGTGTGACATTTTCGCCTCAGACCCGGTCGAGCAGCTCGTAAGCGGCGATTTCGCCGGTTTCCATCGCCGATTCCATGCCGGCCTCGAGCTTCCTGAGATGTTCGCCGG
>CAJAHV010000009.1 GCA_903939555.1 uncultured Alphaproteobacteria bacterium
CGGCTCGGCAACGCCGATGGCATAGCTCAGCTGTATCGTGCAGCGGCGTGCCAGCCCGGCGGCGACAATATTCTTGGCGAGGTAACGGGTGATATAGGCGGCGGAGCGATCGACCTTGGTCGGATCCTTGCCACTGAAGGCACCGCCGCCGTGCGGGGATGCGCCACCATAGGTATCGACGATTATCTTGCGCCCGGTCAAACCGGCGTCGCCATCGGGGCCACCGATTTCGAAACGCCCCGTCGGGTTGACGTGGATGACGGTTTCGTCGGTGATGAAGCCGTCGGGCAGCACATCGTGGAATACCGACATGACGTAGTCGCGAAGCACCGCATACTTTCCCGCGTCGCCGCCCGAATGCTTACCATCCTGCCAGGGCAGGCAGTAATCGACAGCGTGCTGGGTGGAGACAACCAGCGCCGTCGCGCGGACCGGCACCTCGTTTTCATACGCCAGTGTCACCTGGCTCTTGGCGTCTGGTTCGAGAAACGGCGCCACACCCGAGTGGCGGTCGGCGGCCATTTTTTCGAGGATCTTGTGTGAATAATACAGCGTTGCCGGCATGAAATCCGGCGTTTCGTCCGTCGCGTAACCGAACATGATGCCTTGGTCGCCGGCGCCTTCATCCTTGTTGCCGGCCTCATCGACGCCCTGCGCGATGTGGTCGGACTGGCCATGCAGGTTATTTTCGAAGCGGAACTGGTTCCAATGGAAACCGTCCTGCTCATAACCGATCCGCTTGACGGTTGCGCGCACAGTCGCTTCGATTTCGGCCTGCGCGCCGGGCGCCCATTCTCCGTTCACATAAACACCCTGGCAGCGGATTTCGCCCGCGAGCACGACCAACTGGGTGGTTGTCAGCGTTTCACAGGCGATGCGCGCCTGCGGGTCTTTCGACAGGAACAAATCGACGATGGCATCCGAAATCTGGTCGGCGACTTTGTCAGGATGGCCTTCGGAAACCGATTCGCTGGTAAACAGAAACGAAGAACGCGCCATTGGGAACAATCCATCAACTGCAAGAGACGCTACCGCCTCTAGGGCGCGGCGGCGGCTTGCGCAAGTGGTATAAAGATTGCTTTATATGATATGAAACTCGGGTGTCGCCCGATGGTTGCGGGGAGCGATCAGCCGAAGATCCGGCTACGCTGCTCGATCACAATGCCGAGGCCGACAAGCAGCAGGCCGAACACCAAGGTCGTCTGATGACCGAACCTTGCAAAAAGAGTTGGCGGCAGCGGCGGCGGCAGCGAGGCGGAAATGACCCCGAACGTGCCCGCTGCTTGCGACGCAACAATGCGGCCATTGGCATCGAGCACGGCGCTGATGCCTGTCGGGGTCGCGCGCACGATCGGCAGGCCTTCCTCGATGGCGCGCAGTCGTGCCTGCGCCAGATGTTGCGGCGGTCCCGACGGGCCAAACCAAGCGTCGTTGGAGATGTTGACGATCCATGCCGGCCGCTTCGCCGCTTCGACGACGGCGCCGGGAAAGATGATTTCATAGCAGATCTGTACGCCGACTCGGGCAAAGCCGGGCAGATCGAGGCTGCGTGGCCCCGTGCCGGGCTTGAACTCCAGATCGCCCGGTGTCAGCCGCGTCACGCCTAGCGCCGTCATGAATGGCCGCGCCGGGACATATTCGCCCAAGGGCACGAGGTGCGCCTTGTCATAACGGCCGCGTATCTTGCCCTTGGCATCGATCACGAAAAGGCTGTTGGTCAACGACAGCACCGTGCCGTTGGCAGCCCGATTGACTGCCAAGCCGCCAAACAACAGCAGGTCATCGGGGCCGATTGCGGCCGCCAGCCGGGCGCGCACGGCGGCATCTTCCTCCACCGGATAGGGCACGGCCGATTCGGACCATATTACCAACGCACCGGGACGGGCCGTGGCGGTGCTGCCCGGTGCCGACGCGATCGGAGCATTTTTTGCGGCGGCAGCTTTTGCTTCCGCTGTCGTGGCATCGGTGCGCGACGACGCCGCTACAGGGGAAGCCGTCCCGAGGCCCGCCATGCCCGCAGGATCGGGGGTAAGTTTGTCGAATTTCAGTGCTGCGATGGCAGCATCGACACGAGTTGAACGGCCAAAGGTATCGTCGACCTTGCTGGCTGGGGCGGCGATAGCGGTTCGGGTCAGTTCGAGATAAGTTTCGAGATGGGCGTCTTCTCGCGCCGGGTCATATTTCACATCCTGACCGATATTGGGCTGGACGACGAACAGCTTGGTACCATCGGGATAGTAGAAGTCCCTTGCGGAGCCAGCGCCGACAACGCCGCTGATGACCACCGCTGCGATCAAGCCTGCCCCGGCCATTCGTGCCGGTATCGTGTTGCGCGGTCGCACGATCAACCACAGGCCGCCGGCCGCCAGCACCATCAGGCCCGACAGCGCCAGCGCCCCGCCCGAAGCGGCAAGCTGCGCGATACCCGGCGCAGACAGCCAGGCTGCGCCCAGCGGGTTCCAGGCAAAGCCGGTCAGCACCCAGCCCCGCAACCATTCGGCCAGCATCCAGGCGGCGGCCAGTATCAGCACGCGCGGTACAGCGCCACGGACCAGACGACGCGCCAGATACGCTGCCATCCCGATATAAAGCGCCAGGAACATCGACAGCAGTACAACCGACACCCAGCCAAGAACCGCCGGCATCTTCGACTGGAAGGAGAAGGCCGTCGCGATCCACCCCAGCCCGGTGGTGAAATGCCCGATACCAAAGCCCCAGCCCAGCAACGCCGCCCGCGTTGACGTCGCCGCTGTATCGACCATGGCGACCAAAAAGGTCACGCCGATCACTGTCAGCAGCCACATTGCGGTCGGTTCAAAGCCCAATGATGCAATCGCGCCGGCGATCAGCGCGACGAAAAACAGGGCAAGGGCGGGGAGCGATTTTGTAAGCACAACCGCTGCTTAGCGCGAAATTGGGGCGACGGGCCAGCCCGTCAGCAAAAAGTCATGTCCGCCGATGCGCTTGCCCCGCTCCCGGAGAGCCTGCACTGTCATTACCGATCCCGTCCGCCACCCTGACAACTGCCGCTGCGATGCGCGCGGCCAATCGGCAGGTCGACCGCGACACCGACAGGCAGACCCCGGCGCAGGCGGCGCGCTGGCTGGCGGCGAATTTGCGCGTGCGCCCTGTAAAACCGCCGCCGCGCAGTGTGCTTCATGTTCCCGTTGGCCGTTGAGGCGGTGTCCGCTGCCGCGCCGTATTTTCTGGGGTTTACTTTCAACGCGCTCGGCTATGATGCCGTGCTGCTGACCGGCCTGTTGATATTCGCCATTGCCACCGCCGCGCTGATTGCTGTCAGTCAGCGCCTCGCCATCAGGGATCGCCCATGAAAAACTTTGCCACCATCGCCCTGCTGCTCGCCGGCACGGCTGCCCTTGCCCAGACCAAGCCGGTGCAATGGGATGTCAGCGCGCCGGCCGGAGCGACCGTGCGGCAGGTTGTCATCGATACCGACGAAGGCAGCTGGATGGATGTCGATGTTGCCCCCGATGGCCTCACGCTCGCGTTCACGCTGCTGGGTGATATCTACACCATGCCGATTGCCGGCGGCACGCCGACACGTATCGCTGAAGGGCTGGCCTATGAGGTGCAGCCGCGCTTTTCGCCCGATGGCAAGCGCATCGCTTTCACCTCCGATCGCGGCGGCGGCGACAATATCTGGGTGATGAACCGCGACGGCAGCGACAAGCGCCAGGTCACGAAGGAGGATTTCCGCCTGATCTACCAGCCGTCGTGGAGCGCCGATGGGCGCTTCATCGCGGCAAAGAAGCATTTCACCACCGGCCGCTCGCTCGGCACTGGGGAAATCTGGCTCTACCATGCCAGCGGCGGGGGCGGGGTCGCGCTGGTCAAGAAGCCCAATGAACAGCATCAGAAGGAGCTCGGTGAACCGGTGTTCAGCCCGGATGGCAAGGGCATCTACTATACCCGCAACATCACCCGCGGGCCGGTGTTCGAATATGCGCAGGATTCGAACACTGATCTGTTCAATATCGAACGCTATGATCTCGACAGCGGCGAGATCAGTACGGTGGCGAGCGGTCCCGGCGGCTCGGTGCGGCCGACGCCGTCGCCCGATGGCAAGCGCATCGCCTTTGTCCGTCGCGAACGCGCCCGGTCCAAGCTGTATGTCCGCGACCTGGCGTCGGGGGGGGAGCGCAAGATCTATGACGCGCTCGACCAGGATGTGCAGGAAACCTGGGCGGTCACCGGTGTCTACCCTGACATGGCATGGACACCCGATGGCAAATCGGTGGTGTTCTGGGCCGGCGGCAAGCTGCGCCGCGTCGATGGCGATGGCCGTAACGCCCGGGAGATTCCATTCCGCATCAACGATTCGCGCGGCGTGATCGACGGTCCGCACCCGCAGGTGACCGTGTCGCCCGACAGCGTCACCACCAACATGGTGCGCTTCACCAGCGTATCGCCCGATGGCCGCAGCGTGGTCTTTGAAAGCCTGGGCAAGCTGTATGTGCGGGCGGTGGCGGGCGGCACGCCGAAGCGGTTGACCAATGGCGGTGATTTCGAGCTGTTTCCGTCATGGTCGCGTGACGGCAAGAGCCTTGTTTTCGTCAATTGGAGCGACAGTGGTCTCGGCTCGATCCGCATTGTCGGGGCGAGCGGCGGCGCCGCGCGCACCATCACCAGCGATCCCGGCCATTATGCGCGGCCGCGCTTTTCGCCCGATGGCGCGACAATCGTCTTCGAACGCGGCGATGGCGGCGGCGTGACGTCGCCCTTGTGGTCCGAAACCGCCGGGGCGTGGCGCATCGCGGCGGCGGGCGGTCCGGCGGTGCGGCTGGTGGCCGGCGGGTCGGAACCGCATTTCGGTGCCAGCAACGACCGGGTGTTCATGACGGTTTCGGGCGGCGGCAAGCGGCAACTCGTCTCCACCGACCGCAATGGCGAGGCGCGGCGGGTGCATGCCGAGGGTGATCTGGTCACCGCCTACCAAGTGGCCCCCGATGGCAGCGCGCTGGCGTTCCGGCAGAATTACGAAGCCTTTGTGATGCCGTTGCTGCCGGGCGCGCAGGCGGTGTCGGTCGATGCCAAGGGCGGTGCCTTGCCGGTGACGAAGGTGTCGAGCGGCGGGGCGGACTTCCTTGGCTGGTCGCAGGGCGGCGCGGCACTCAACTGGAGCCTCGGGCCGGTGCTCTACAGCGTGGCGGCGCCGGGACTGTCAGGCAGCGTACCGGCGGCAGAAGGCGCCGCCAGGTTCGTGCCGCCGAGCAGCGGCGTGTCGCTGGCCATGCCGGTGGCGGCGGACCGGCCGCATGGTGTCATCGCACTGGTAGGGGCGCGGCTGGTCACCATGGCGGCGACCGATGGCGGCATCATCGACGATGGCGTCGTCGTTGTGACCGACAACCGCATCACCGCGGTCGGCAAGCGTGGTGCCGTGGCGGTCCCGGCGGGGGCCAAAATCGTCGATGTCGGCGGCAAGACCATCATCCCGGGGCTGATCGACGCCCATGCCCATGGCCCGGCGGGGACCGATGAACTGGTGCCGCAACAGAATTGGTCGATGCTGCAGAACCTCGCGCTCGGCACAACGACGATCCACAATCCGTCGAGCCGGGCGGCCGAAATCTTCGCTGCCGCCGAGATGCAGCGCGCCGGGATCATCATCGCGCCGCGTATCTTTTCGACCGGCGAGATCATCTATGGCGCCAAGGCGCCGGATGTCTTCGCCCAGATCGACGGCTATGACGATGCGCTCGCCCATGTCCGGCGGCTGAAGGCGCAAGGCGCTGGCAGCGTCAAGAACTACAACCAACCGCGTCGCGACCAGCGCCAGCAGGTCACGGCGGCGGCCCGTGCCGAAGGCATGCAGGTGGTGGCGGAAGGCGGATCGCTGTTCGGGCTCGACATGACCCATATCGCCGATGGCAATTCGACGCTGGAGCACAACATCCCGCTCGGGGTCTTCTACAAGGATGTCGTCGACTTTTTCGCCGCTTCGAAGACCAATTACACGCCGACATTGGTGGTCAGCTTCGGTGGCCCGGCGGGTGATCCGTACTGGCGGCAGGCAACCGACATCTTCGCGCATCCGCTGTTGCAGGCCCATAGCCCGCCCGCCGAGCTTGCTGCCGAGGGCGCGCGCCGGGTCAAGGCACCCGAAGCGGACTATATCGACGACGACAACGCCCGCGAGGCAGCCAAGCTGGCGCGGCGCGGCGTGAAGGTGTCGATCGGTGCGCATGGCCAGCAGGCCGGTATCGGCTCGCATTGGGAGCTGTGGTCGTTCGTGCGCGGCGGCATGAGCCCGCTGGAAGCGCTTGCCGCCGGCACCATCGCCCCGGCGCAATCGCTGGGCATGGCGGGCGATATCGGGTCGCTCGAGGTCGGCAAGCTTGCCGATCTGGTCGTCCTTGATGCCGATCCGACGGTCGATATCCGTAACAGCGACAAGATCCACCGGGTGATGCTCGGTGGGCGGCTCTATGACCCGGTGACGATGAACGAGTTGGTGTCGGGGAACCGGCAGCGCTTGCCCTATTGGTGGGAAGCCAAGTGACCGACTGGAGCGGTATCGCCGGCGAACTGGAGCGGGTGCTGCGGCTGCGCTCGATCCCCTTTGCCATGCAGATGTTCGAAAGCCGGGCCGAGATGGAGGCGGTGCCACGCATCCGCCGGCCCAAGGCGGTCCACACGCTCGACCAGATCGTCGGCCAGGCGGCGCGGCTGGGCTGGACGGTCGGGGTGACGGCGGACGATCTGGTCGGTGACCAGTGCCGCGCCGTTGTCGGGCTGGGCGCGGCGAAGACGGCGGCGTGGCAATCGGGGGCGCACATGCAGGGCGTGTGGTTCGCCACCGATGCCGATGCCGCGGCGCATCAGGCGGCGATGGCCTGTGTGCCCGATGGCCGTTACGAAGCGCTGGCGGTGGGGCCGCTGGCCGGCGGCAAGCTGGGGCGGCCCGATATCGCGCTGTTTTATGCGACGCCCGGCGCGATGATCTATTTCATCAACGGCCTGCAATGGGCGGGCTACAAGCGGTTCGACTGGAGTTGCGTTGGCGAATCGGCCTGTGCTGATTCCTGGGGCCGGGCGTTGACGACGCGGCTGCCCAGCCTGTCGATCCCCTGTTATGCCGAACGCCGGTATGGCGGGGTGCAAGATGACGAGATGCTGATGGCGACGCCGCCCGAATATCTCGAAATCGCGCTGGCCGGCATGGCGGCGCTGGCGAAGAACGGGCTGCGCTACCCGTTTCCCGCTTATGGCATCCAGCAGGATGTCCGCGACGGTATGGCGGTCAGCTACAAGCCCGGCTGAGACGGCGCGGCGGGCTGGCGCGCCATCGCTGTGGCAAACAGCGGTGACGCGAGGTGCCCAGCCAGCCAGTGTTGCAGGTGGCGCAGCGGCTGTGCCGCGAACCAGCCCGGGTCGATCGCGGCAAACTGGCGGACGAAGGGGAAGACGGCGATGTCGGTGAAGCCCGGGCTGGCGCCGCCGAGGTGCGGCGCCGCGGCGAGGCGCGCGTCCAGACCGGCGAGGATGGCGAGCCCGGCGGCGCGGTGGACGACGGGGTCACTGCCGTGGCGCTGCGGGTATTTGGTGCGGTCGAGATGGTGCTTGAAGGCGCCGTCGTTGGTGGCGATGCGCGGTTGGTCGATGCCGGCCAGCCAGTTTCCCGGGTCATGTCGGGCCAGCGCCCAGTGCATGATGTCGAGGCTTTCATCGATGACGCGGCCATCGGGCAGCACCAGCACCGGCACCGTGGCCTTGGGCGAGGCCGCCAGCAGCGCCTCGGGCTTGGCCGACAGCTTGACCTCGACCAGCTCGAAGGGGGTTCCGCTGATGATCAGCGCCATGCGGGCGCGCATCGCATAGGGGCAGCGGCGGAAGCTGTAGAGGGTCGGGTTCATGGCTCGGGCAGCACCGCCCCGACATGCGCGACGCCGCGCGTGGCCGCCAACTGCTCCTGGCGGTGGCGTTCGCGATAGCCGGCGCGCTGGTCATCGCTGCGGCTGGCGTGGCAGGCGGGGCAACTGACGCCCTCCTCATAAAGCGCCGAGGCGCGGTCGGTGGCGCTGACCGGGCGGCGGCAGGCCCGGCACAGGCTGTGGTTGCCCGGTGCCAGGCCATGGCCGACGCTGACCCGTTCGTCGAAAACAAAGCATTCGCCCTGCCACAGACTGTCCTCGGCGGGCGTTGTTTCGAGATATTTGAGGATACCGCCGCGCAGATGGTGGACGTCGGTCACCCCTTCGGCCTTCAGGAAGGCGGTGGATTTTTCGCAGCGGATGCCGCCGGTGCAGAACATCGCGACGCGTGGCGGCGTGTCCCCGGCGAACAATTCGGCGCGCCGGGCGCGAAACCAGGCGGGGAAATCGCGAAAACTTGGCGTCTGCGGGTCGATCGCGCCGGCAAAACTGCCGATCGCGACTTCATAATCGTTGCGCGTGTCGATGAGAATCGTGCCCGGCTGGCGGATGAAGTCGTTCCAGTCTTCGGGCGCGACATAGCTGCCGGCGGCAAGCGGATCGATGTCGGGCTGCCCCATGGTGACGATCTCGCGTTTCACCCGCACCTTCAACCGGTGGAAGGGCATGGCATCGGCGCTGGCGTGCTTGACCTCCAGCGCGGCGCAACCGGGCAGGGCGCGCAGCGTCGCCAGCATCGCGGCCATGCCGGCGGCCGGCCCGGCGATGGTGCCGTTGATGCCTTCGGGGGCGAGCAGCAGCGTGCCCTTGATGCCATTGGCGCGCGCCGCGGCGGCAAGCGGCGCCACCAGCGCGGCGCAATCGGGCAGCGGCGTGAAGCGATACAGGGCGGCAACGGCGAAGGTGGGGGCAGTCATGGCGTGGTTCATGCGCCAGAAGGGCCGGGTTCGTCCATCAATCCGGCAGCCGCGCCTTGGGAAAATCACCCCAGACGGCATCATAACCGGGCTGGGCGTCGGCCATGGCGGCGGCGGTGGCGCGATAGGGCCAGCAGCTTTCGATCATGAAGGCCATTGTGTCGGTCAGCTTGTGCGGGGCCAGTGGCGCGTCGGTCGCGGCTTGCCAGCTTGCCACATCGGGGCCGTGGGCGCTCATCATGTTATGCAGCGACAGGCCACCAGGGGCAAAGCCGGCGGCCTTGGCATCATAGGCGCCGCCGATCAGCCCCATGGCTTCGGACATCAGGTTGCGGTGGAACCAGGGCGGGCGAAACGTGTCTTCGGCGACCAGCCAGCGCGGCGGGAAGATGACGAAATCGGCATTGGCGCGGCCCGGCATGGCGGAAGGGCTGGTCAGCACGGTGAAGATCGACGGGTCGGGATGGTCGAAACTGACCGTGCCGAGGGCGTTGAAGTGGCGCAGATCATAGCGCATCGGCACGAGATTGCCGTGCCAGGCGACGACATCGAGCGGCGAATGATCGAGTTTCGTTGTCCAGTAGCGGTCGCCATATTTCTGAATCAGCTCGAAAACCCCGTCGCGATCCTCGAACCAGGCGCTTGGCGCGGTGAAATCGCGCGGGTTGGCGAGGCCGTTGGCACCGATGGGACCGAGATCGGGTAGCCGGAAGGGGGCGCCATGGTTCTCGCACAGATAGCCACGGGCGGCGGCAGCGGGGGTTTCGACGCGCAGCCGCACCCCGCGCGGGATGATCGCTATCTGTTGCGGGGCGATATCGAGCCGGCCGAATTCGGTGAAAAGCGTCAGCGCGCCCTGTTCGGGAATGAACAACAGCTCGCCATCGGCGGAAAAAAACACCTCGTTGGGGGCGTTTTCGGTGAAGGCGTAGGTGGAAAGCGTCACGCCCGACAGGGTTTCGGGGTCGCGATTGACCAGCATCGGGGTGATCGACGCGATGAATCGTGTCGGTTGCGTGGGGATTTCGCGCGGATTCCAGCGCAAACGGTTGGGGTTTGCCGGGGTTTTGTGGTGGTTTTCGGCGGCTGACAGCGGCGTGAAGGCGCCATGACGGGCGCTCGGGCGCAGCCGATAGAGCCATGAACGGCGGTTTTCGGCGCGTGCCATGGTGAAGGCCGTGCCCGAAAGCTGCTCGGCATAGAGGCCGAAGGCGGGGCGCTGCGGTGAATTGCGGCCGATCGGCAAGGCGCCGGGGATGGCTTCGCTGCTGAAGTGGTTGCCGAAGCCGGAGAGGTTCACATGCCCTCTCCCGCTTGCGGGAGAGGCGACACGCGCGCCAGCGCGGCGGGTGAGGGTGTGCCTGCACTTCGGAACGAAAGA
>CAJAHV010000010.1 GCA_903939555.1 uncultured Alphaproteobacteria bacterium
TCGATGAGCCTCGTCCTCGCCGGGCTGGCAGCCAGCGGCGAAACCACCGTGTCGCGCGTCTATCACCTCGATCGCGGCTATGAACGGCTCGAAGAAAAACTGTCGGCAGTGGGCGCCGATATCGAACGCGTGTCGGACGGCTGACGCCGCCATGCAGGACGAGCGCCTGACCCTCATTGGCCAGACCGCCGATGATCTGCCCGCCATCTCGGCGCTGTTGCAGGATGCCACGCTGCGCGTCGTCGATGTCGGTTACGACCGCAGGGCGCGGCGGCTGGCGCTGCTCGTCAACCGCTATCGCTGGGAAAGCACGACGCGCAGCCGGGTGCGCTGCGCATTGCGGCTGGAGACGGTTACCGCCGTACAACGCCAAGGCTGGCCCGTGGGTGGTGACGCGGTGCTCAACCTGCTCAGCCTGACGCAGGACGGCGACTGGCTGGTGCTGACCTTCGCCGCCGGCGCCGCGTTGCGCATGCAGGCCGAGGTGATCGAGGTCGTGATGGAGGACCTAGCGGCACCGTGGGAAACCCACCGCGAACCAAACCACAACTAACCCCCCTCTCCCGCAGGCGGGAGAGGGGCGCTGTTTCAGAGCTTGACCAGCATTTTCCCGGTATTGCTGCCCGAAAACAGCCCGATAAAGGCATCGGGTGCCTTGTCGACGCCTTCGAACACGGTTTCTTCCCATGCCAGCTGCCCTGCCGCGATCCAGCCCATCATGTCGGCGAAGAACTGCGGGCGCAGGCCGGCGAATTCGCTGACGATGAAGCCGCGGATGCACAAGGATTTGCCGACGACCTGGATGATGTTGCGCGGGCCGGGAATGGCTTCCATGCTGTTGTAGCCTGAAATCATGCCGCATTCGGCGAAACGCGCGAACGGCCGTGCGACTTCGATGGCGACTTCGAGATGTTCACCGCCGACATTATCGAAATAGACATCGATACCGCCATTATTCCCATTGGCTTGGGCCGCGCTGCGCACCGCGTCGAGCAGGTTGCCGCAGGTCTTGTAGTTGATGGCATGGTCGATGCCGCGCGCCCGCAGCCAGTCGCACTTGGCATCGGTGCCTGCGGTCGCAATGACGGTGCAGCCCATGATCTTGGCGACCTGCGCCACCACCGATCCGACCGCGCCGGCACCGCCCGACACGAACACCGTCTCGCCCGGCTTGGGCCGGCCGATTTCGCGCAAGCCGGCATAGCCAGTCAGTCCCGGCATCCCGAGCACGCCCAGAAACGCCTGATCGGGCACGCCGGCCTGACGCGGCAGTTTTTCCAGCGCCGCAGCGGGTGCCACAAAGGCCTCGCGCCAGCCGAACATCGACGAGACCAGATCGCCCGGTGCAAAGCCTTCGGCCCCCGAGGCAACGACTTCACCGATGGCACCGCCCTGCAGCACCGCACCGACCTGAAACGGCGGTACATAGCTGGCGCGATCATACATGCGGCCGCGCATATAGGGATCAACCGACATGAAACTGTTGCGCACCAGCACTTCGCCGGCGCCGGGGCTGCCGACATCGACCGTGGCGAGTTCGAAATTCGACGCGTCGGGGGTGCCGGCGGGGCGGGACTTGAGGCGGATTTCACGCGATTTGGTCATCTTCGGGTTCCTTGGCGGCAATGGGCTGCAGCGCTGGTGTAGAAGCCCGCCAAGCCGCCGTCACCCCATCAGTTTGCCGACTGGTGCGCCTACGGACACGCCCATCCGATGCTGAATTCGGCGCGCTTGAAAAGTTATTCGGAACTCAAGGCCGGCGTCTGCGCGCTGGCCGGTTCCAGTCGGCGGCAACGCCGGTTTCAGTCGGCGGCAACGCCGCGGGCATCAGCGATGGCAGCGATGGTGGCATCAAAGGTCAGCAGGATCGACGGATGCCGCGCCCGGTGCGGCCGCGCCGGGTCGAACACGCCCATGCCCGGCCAGCCGGGTTCGGCCTCGCGCCGCGCCGTCAGCCAATCGGCCAGTTCGTCGCGCGCCGCTACCAGCGCCGCCGAATCGCAGCCGATGACATGCGCCGTGACCAGCGCCGCCGCCGCCTGGCCAAGCGCGCAGGCGCGAATTTCCAACCCGAACCGGCA
>CAJAHV010000011.1 GCA_903939555.1 uncultured Alphaproteobacteria bacterium
CAAGCACCGACTCAAGTCATATTGAGCCGCGTTATTCGTAGAAATTCTTTGCCTAAAATACGCAAATCGTCAATCGAAAACTGTCTTGCTGCTGTTACCCAGTGTCGCAGGGGGGCGAGAGCCGGCCTCCTAGCCGAAATCCCAATCATGGCCCCACAGGCTGTCGATCGTGCTGATCGTCGGCACATAGCTTGTCCAGTCGGGCTGCCAGCCGCCAAAGCCGAATTCGACATCGAAACCGGCGGGCGAGCGGACATAGAAGGAGAACACCCGGTCATTGGCATGTTCGCCCAGCGTTGCCGAGATGTGATGCCCGGCCGCCTTGGCGCGGTAATAGGCCCGCCCGACATCGGCCATGGTCAGCGCCTCGAGCATGATATGCACCGCGCCCGATGGTGCCGGCATGTCGGCCAGCGCCACCGTATGATGGCGCGGATTGCCGCAATGCAGGAAGCGCACAGTGATCGCCGGGCCATCCGGATCGGGGGTTACCGGCACGCTGATCCGGTCGGTATCGTCGAAACCCAGCACGCCCTTGTAGAAATCGACCGCATCGCCCAGTGCCAGCGCCGGCAGCACGGCATGGCCCATCCCCAGATTGCCGGTCAGGAAACCGCTAACCCCGGCGGGCGAAACGAACGGCGCATAATCGGTCATGCGGCCATGATAAAGTTCGATGGCATTGCCCGCCGGATCGGCAAAGCACGCCAGTTCGGCGACACAGCGGCTCTTGGCCAGCGCCGCATCGCCATGGGTTACCGTCACGCCCGCCGCCGTCGCCTTGGCCAGCACGGCGCGCCAGGCCGCGGCATCGGCGCATTCCAGCCCGATGGCGCCAAAACCATCGGTCGCGGCGGATTGCACCAGCAGCCGGAACGGCCGGTCATCCAGCCGCAGCGCCAGTGCACCATCGGCCCGCGCCGCGCCGGCCATCAGGCCGAGCACGTCACAGGCAAAGCTCCGCCACGGCGCGACATCGGTCGCGGTAATGACGACATAACCCAATGCGCAAATGCTCAAAGTCCGTGCTCCCCGATCATGGCCGCACTAAAAGCAATCACGTTGCCAAACCGCAAGCCAATTACGCATTTCGAAGCCAGAAAACGTGATTTATCGTATAACGCGGAGGTGCGCCGCCGCTACAGGCACAATTTCCCGGGCCGGGCCGGCGGCAGATCGCTTGCCACCCCGGCCCGCCTCGTGCTTTCGTCGCCGCACAGCAGGGAAACCCCATCACATGCGTTACGACGGCAAGATCATCCTCGTCACCGGCGGCAGCCGCGGCATCGGGCGCGACATCGTCACCGCCTTTGCCGATGCCGGCGCCCGCGTCTTCACCTGTGGCCGCACGCCGCCGGAAACGCCCCTCCCGGCCGAGTTCATGGCCTGCGACGTCCGCGATGCCGATGCCGTCACCGCGATGATCGATGCCATCGGGGCGCAGGCCGGGCGAATCGATGTCGTCATCAACAACGCCGGCGGCGCACCGCAAACCGATGCCGCCACCGCCTCGCCGCGTTTTTCCGAACGAATCATCGCGCTCAACCTGCTCGCCCCCATCCATGTCGCGCGTGCCGCGCACCGCTGGATCCCGCCCGGCGGCAGCATCATCAACATCGCCAGCGTGTCGGCCGTGCGCCCGTCGCCGGGCACCGCCGTCTATGCCGCCGCCAAGGCCGGGCTGTTGGGCCTGACCCGCAGCCTCGCGCAGGAATGGGCGCCGGCCATCCGTGTCAACGCCATCATCGCCGGGCTGATCGAAACCGAAACCGCCGATTTCACCTATGGTTCGGCTGCCGCCCGCCACGCGCTCGCCGCCAGCCTGCCGGCAAAACGACTCGGTACCGGCCAGGATATCGCCAACGCCGCGCTGTTCCTCGCGTCCGACCTCGCCGCCTATGTCAACGGCGAGGCCTTGACCGTCGATGGCGGCGGCGAGCGCCCGCCGTTTTTGGGTATCGTCGCCGCACACGCCGCCGGCGTCACGCCAAATGCCGGCAAATGAACCGCTCGACCGGGCGGCGCTCGACCGGCTGATCGCCGCGCAGCCACCGCGCGATGCCTTTGGCCCCGATACCGACACGCCGGCGCTGTGCCTGGCTGCCACCGCAATAACGCCGCGCACCGCCCGCTGGCTGCAGGCGCTGCCCTGCCCGGTCATCGCCATCGGCGCCGCCACTCCGGCGCAACTGCGCGGTTGTGACGTCAATCTCCCCGATTTGGCCTCGGCCCGCCCGCTGCTCGCCAACATCGCCGGCACACCCATCGCCGCAATGGTGCTGGTGCAGCACCTGCGCGCCACCCAGAACCTGCCCCGCCCCGACACGCTGACCATCGAAAGCCTCGCCTATGCGACGCTGCAACAGGGGCCAGAGTTCCGCCGCTGGCAGGCGCAGGCCCCCGCGCTGCCGCCGATTGCCACTGCGGAACCCCCGCTGCACCTCGCCCACAGCGGCGAAACGCTGCACATCACCCTCGCCGACCCGCGCAACCGCAATGCCATCGGCACGCAAATGCGCGATGCCCTGTGCGAAGCGCTCGATCTCGCCCTCGCCACCACCGGCCCCGTCCACCTGTCAGCGCTCGGCCGCAGCTTTTCGACCGGCGGCGAGGTCAGCGAATTCGGCCAGGCCAGCGACCCCGCCACCGCGCACTGGCTGCGCTCGCTGCGCCTCCCCGCCACCCGCCTCGCCCCGCTTTCTCCCCGCCTCAGCGCCCATGTCCAGGGCGCCGCCATTGGCGCCGGCGCCGAAATCGCCGCCTTCGCGCACCGGCTCACCGCCACCCCCGCCGCCTGGTTCCAGCTTCCCGAGCTCAAATACGGCCTGATCCCCGGCGCCGGCGGCACCGCCAGCCTGCCTCCCCGCATCGGCCGCCACCGGACGGCGTGGATGGCGCTGTCGATGGCGCGCCTCCCGGCAAGAACCGCGCTGCAATGGGGACTGCTTGACGCTATTGCCGGCTGAAAAGCGTCCCCGGGACCGGGATCGGACCCCGATGCTTCCTTACCCAAATCAGAAAGATGCGCTAACACGGCGCTGAACTGCCGGGTGGCACACCCGGCCCGGCACAAACAAAGCGAGCTGATCCATGTTCGACGAATTTGGTTTTCCACCCGGCCCTGACCTCGACTACGCCGCGCCCATTCTCGACACTTTCGTATACTGTAGTCGTGCCGCCGAAGGCGTTGACGGCGACGAGGTCGACCGCATGATCGAGCGGTCTCAACGCCGCAATGTCGAACGCCACATCACCGGGGTGCTGGTGTTCGGCAGCGGCGTATTCTTCCAGTGGATCGAGGGGCCAACCGCCGAGGTGGAGAAGCTGATCGCGAGCCTTCACGACGATCCGCGCCATTACGACATAGTCCCGCTGGACCGGAGTGTGGAAAAACGCGAGCGTCTGTATCCGAATTGGGAGATGGAGCTGGTCGGAGCCGACGACATCCGCACGGTGCTGGAGGACGCGCTCGAGAGCACCAAAGACGAAAACAACATCGCGGCACTCAGGCGCATCCTGAAGCACCTTGATGTGGGCTCGCTGGATACGCTGGGGCGAATTTAAGTCGGGCAGCTTACGGGCGCGGTCAGAACGGCTTGTAAGTCGATCAATCGACAAAGCCCCGTAACGCCCCCCTCAAACAACCGGGGTCTGGGGCCGACAGCCCCCGCCGCCAGCGGCAATCTACCCCGCCGCCAGTGTCGCACGCACGCCGACAGCCCCCAGATCGGCCCGCGCCGCCTCCCAGCCGCGATCGAGCAGGCACAAATCCGCCACCGCACCCATCGCCACCTGCCGCGCAGGCCCGCCGGGATCATCCGGATCACCCAGAAACAGCGCCAGCGCCGCCTCGGGCGTCAGGGCCTCCCCCGCGCCAAACCCTGCCGGCCGATCGACGGCCGCCGCCATTGCCGCCCAGGGGTCCATCCCGCCAAAGGGCGCATCACTGCCGGCCGCCAGCCGCACCCCGGCATCGCGCCATGCCTGCAGGCGATAAAGCAGGGGCCGGTCCGCCGCATCGACCTCGGCGCGATAGGCTGCGGCGCGTTGGCCCAGGAAATGCGGCTGGGTCACCACGGTCACACCGAGCCGCGCGATCCAGTCCACGGCTTCGTCAGGGGCAATGCTGGCGTGTTCGATGCGGTCGCCGGGGTGCACGCCGGCGGTTTCGATGGCTGCCAGCGTCACGAACAGTTCGGCGCGCGTCACGCAATGCGCCGCCACCGGCCGCCCGACATCATGCGCCCGCGCCACTTCCGCCGCCAACGTATCGAGATCGGGCAGATCATGGTCGTGATAGTGCAGCTTCACCGCGCCGCGCCGCGCCCGGCCGAGCGGCGGCTGTGCATCCAGCCCCGGCCGGCCCATCACCAGCAGCCGCTGCGCCATCCCCGCCCCGGCGTAGCGCGCGAAATCTTCCGCCTCATTGCGCGGCGTCACCTCGGTCACCCCGGTGATGCCCAGCGCCGCCAGCCGCCCGCCGAGCGCCGCCAGATCGGGCGGTATCCGCCCCAGCCGCGCCGCAACCAGCGCATCGCCATCGATCAACCGGCCATCGGTGGGCACACCAGCACCGATTTCGGCGATGGCGCGGCTGTTGAGCAGCCACATCCGCCCGCCGCGATGCTGAATGCGCACCGGCCGGTCGGGGCCATGCGCATCGAGCCAGGCGCGATCGACGCGCCCGATACTGTCGTGAAACCCCACCCCGCGCAGCCAGCCCGCGCCCGGCGCCGCCGCCAGCGCCAGCGCCAGCGCGTCGCGGCTGGTCACCTCGGGCGGCCCGCAGCGCAGCGAACACAGCGCCGCTGCGGTCGCATCGAGGTGGATATGATGGTCGTGCAGGCCGGGGATCAAGGCGCCGCCCTGCGCATCGAGGCTGGTTTCCCCCGCTTCGGGCGGCAAGTGCGGCGCGATGGCGCTGATGATGCCGCCAGCGATGCGCACATCGCAGCGCCGGCCCGCCACCTCCGCCCGCTGGATCAGCATGGGCTGCGCAACGGATACAGCGGCGCCGAATCGGCTTCGGCCGCCGCCTGCCACACGCGCACATCGCGCGCCCGCCCGGCCCGCGCCGCGAACGCCAGCGTCCGCCGCAGCGACACATCGATGAGCGCGCCGCGCCCGGCCTGCCCCCCCTGTCCTGTCCACGCCTGCCACCCGGCCAGCGCCGCATGAATCCCGGTCAACGGGTCGGCAATCGCATCGCCGGCAAACATCGCCTCACCCCAGCCCGCCGCCATGGCGCTCGCCAGCCCGCCCGCCACCGCCGCATCATCGCCAAAGCCGGTGCGCATCGCATCATCGCCGGTGCGGCCATGGCCGGTAATGCTGATCCACACCGCGCCGCGCGCCACCTCGCGCCGCGCATCGATGCCAAGCTGGCGCAGCGCCCGCGGCCGTGAGCCTTCGATGATGATATCGGCCTCGGCCACCCGCGCCGCCAGCGCCGCACGGTCACCGAAATCAAGCCTGTCATGGCGCTTCATACCGTTGAGCAGCGCGAAAAACCCGGCATGGCCGCCCCGCGCTCCATCGGGCCGGGCGCTGCTTTCCAACTTGACGACGTCCGCGCCCAGCATCGCCAGCAACGACCCCGCCAGCGGCCCGGCCCACAGCGACGACAGGTCGAGCACCAGCGGGCGCTGCTTGCGGCGCACCAGCCCGCCCGGCGTCACCCGGCACCAGTGTCGCGGTGCCGCCACCGGCCGGTCGGCGGCGATCGCCAGGCCAAGCTCGGCGCCGCGCGCCAGCAACGCCGACGTCGGCCAGCGCGCCACCAGCGCCGCCAGGCTGTCCCAATCGGTCGCGCCCGCATCCTCGACCAGCGCCGGCAACAGCCCCCAATCATCAACGCGCGCCAGGTTGAGCGCAATCCGGCCATCGGCGCTCTCCAGCAGCCGGCAACTGCCGTTCGCCGATGTCCGCCCCTGCCGCGACAACCCCAGCAACCGCGCCCGCTCCCCCAACAACAGCGCACCATTCAACGGCAGCGCCGCCGCCGGCGCCAGATGCCGCAACGCCAGCAAAGCGCCATCGGCAGCACTCGCCAGCGCCAACGGACACACCAGCCCCGGCCCGTCGGCAAAGCCCGTCACCGCCAGCAACCCCGCCCGCCGCCACGCCAATGCCGGCGGATCAGCCTCGCCGCCAGCACCCGGGACCAGCCTGTTGGCGTAGCGTGCTGCTGACTGACACGGATCAAGGCCTCCGGCGGCGGCGGGTTCGCCTCCGGCGGGCATTTTTTCGCCTCCGGCGGGCATTTTTTCGCCTCCGGCGGCTGGGGCCTTGGGCCCCAGACCCCATTTTGTCGGGTTGCTGCTCACGCGTGGTCGCTGTTGCTGACGAGCGAAAAACGGTTCGGGTTTGGGGCCTGCGGGCCCAACCGCCGGAGGCAAACCAGTCGCCGCCGCAGGCGCTTCATCCGCCAAGCTGTTCGCGCACCACCCGGCGCAGCAACTTGCCCGTCTCGTTGTACGGCAGCGCATCGACGAAGCGGACCAACTGCGGCACCCGGCTCGACCGCAATCTGGCGCGCACCAGCGCCTGCAACGCCTCGGCGCTCACCGCACTGCCGGCGCACAGCACCACGGCCGCGCCAACGCCTTCGCCCCATTGCTCGTCGGGCACTGCCACTACCGCCACGTCGCGCACATCGGGGTGTTCGGCCAGCACCGCCTCGATCTCGCCGGGCGAGATATTCTCGCCGCCGCGCACGATCACATCATCGGCACGGCCATCGAGGAACAGATAGCCCGCGTCATCGAGCCAACCGCGATCGCGCGTCGCGAACCAGCCGTCGCCATCGAGCAGGCTGCCCAGCCCATGATATTCGCCCGCCACCTGATCGCCGCGCACGAACACCAGCCCGGCCGCCCCCGCCGGCAGCGGCACGCCGGCCTCGTCGCGGATGGCGATTTCCACCGTCGGCAAGGCGCGCCCGACCGAGCCGAGCCGCGCCCGCAGCGCCGGATCACTCGCCGCGCATGCCGCGCGATGGTCATCGGGGTCGAGCAACGCGATGGTGCTGCTGGTTTCGGTCAGGCCATAGGCGTTGGTGAAATCGACCTGCGGCAGCAGCGCCATGGCGCGCTCGACAATGGCCGGCGGCATGCGGCCACCGCCATAGGCCAGCGCCCGCAGCGCCGGCAGATCGGGGCGCGTGTCGCCGAGATGCTCGACAATGCGTTGCAGCATGGTCGGCACCAGAAAGCCGTTGGAGACGCGATGCCGCGCCGCCAGCGCCAGCCAGTCGGCCGGGTCGAACGCCGGCAATTGCACCATGCGCCGCCCGGCATAGACCGAGCTCAGCACCGCCGAAATGCCGGCGACATGATAGGGCGGCACCGTGACGATGCTGGCATCGTCTGCCTCGGCACCCATGAAATCGACACTGCCCAGGATGTACGACATGAGGTTGTCGTGGCGCAAAATCGCCGCCTTGGGGGCGCCCGTCGTGCCGCTGGTGAACAGTTCGACGGCGATGCCGCGCTCGTCATCGGGCGCATCCCCGGCCAGTTCCGCCCCGGCGGCGAGCAGTTCGGCCGGGGTGATGCCGGCCACCGCGCCCGCGCCGGCCACCGTATCGCTGACCAGCAGGGCGCCCGGAATGCGCGCCAGCAGCGCCGCGATCTCGGTATCGGTCAGCCGGTAGTTGACCGGCACATAGGGCACGCCGGCAAGCGCCGCACCGAACAGCGCCACCGGCGCTGCCGGGCCGTTGACCGCGAGATAGGCCAGCCGTGTCGCCCCTGCCGCGCGCACCCGCGCCGCCGCCCGCCGCGCCGCAACCAGCAGTTCGGCATAGGTCAGGTCATGCTCGCCATGGCTGATGGCGACGCGGTCGCCCATCGCATCGGCGGCCATTTCGAGCAGGGTGAACAGGTTCATGCGCTCAGTCCGACGATGGCAGGGCCTTGGCCGCCTTGATGCCCAGCGCCGTGCCATCGACGCTGATCGTGCCGGCGCCGCCTTTTGTGCACAGGAATTCCATGGTTTCGGCCTCGTCGGTATAGCGCTTGCCGGTCTGGATGCCGCCCGAAAGCGCCGGATCGATGGCGGTCTTGTCGCCCACCGCGCTCGCCAGCACCACCGGGGCGCCGCCGATGCGCAGATCGACCGGCACTGCGGGCACGCGCAGCACCAGGATCTGGCCGTCGCACACCGTGCTGACCAGCTTGGCACCCGCTTTATACTGCACGCTCATTCATCGTTCTCCGCATGGGTTGCCAGCCAATCGGCCAGCCGCTGATAAAGCCGGGGGGCGCCCGGCGAAACAAAGACATGGTGCCCCGAAGCCTTGACGACATGCAATGCCAGGTCGGCGCAGGCGCTGGCCGCGGCGGGCAGCAAATGCGGTGGCCCGGTCATGTCGCGGTCGCCCGCCGCCATGAACACCGGCACGGTCACCCGCGCCATTTCGGCCGCAACATTGCCGGGCGCCATCGCCTGCATGGCAATCACGGTGACGACATGGTCATGCACCCGGCGCATCGCATCGGCCGCCGGGGTCTGGCGCGGATCGGGCAGCGGCGGCAGATAGGGCGCGCCGAACTGGTCGGCGGCAATCGCGGCCAAACCGGCCTGCAAGGCGGCGGTGTCGGCCGCCCGTTCGGCGATCCCGGGCTTGAAATACTGCGGCAGGCCGTTGGTACCGAAGCAGAGCAGCACCAGCGCGCCAAAATCGGCGAACAGGTCGTGCTGCACCACCGCCAGCATTGCCCCGGCGCTATGCCCGAGCCCGACCACCGCCAGCCCGGGGAAATCACCGCGCACCCGCTCCAGCACGGCGTGCAGCGCTGCGGCCATCACCGCCGCCGACAGGGCATAGCCATCGTCGGGCCGGGTCGATTGCCCGACACCGGGCGGATCGACCAGCACCACGACATGCCCGGCCGCGACCATCGCGGCGGCAAAATCGAACCCCGGCATGGCGAAATAGCCCCGGTTGACGCCGCCACCCGGGAGGCAGAACAACAGCCGGCTGGCCGGCGACAGCGCCGCCGGGGCCAGCACGTCAAAGGCAATCTCGCCGGCAAAGGCGCTGCCGACCGAGACCGTGAGGCGCTGGCTCACCGCCCGATGATCGCGCCGGCGACGCCCGAGCACATGAACACCGTCTCGACATGCTTCACCTGGTTCGCCGCCGTGCCGCGCAACTGGCGGACGCCTTCGGTGATGTTGTTCATGCCATGGATATAGGCCTCGCCGATCAGCCCGCCATTGGGGCTGAGCGGCGATTTGCCATCAAGGTTCATATGGCCGTCGGCGATGTAATGCTTGCCTTCACCGGGCTTGCAATAGCCAAAGGCTTCGAGCTGGCGCAGCACCTGCGGGGTGAAATTGTCATAGATCATCGCGACATTGGTCTCGTGCGGCGCCAGCCCGGCCGCTGCGGTCAGCCGTTCCTTGACCCGCACGCTGTTGGCCAGTTCGGCGAGATCGCCTTCGTAAAAGTCCGAAATGATCTCATGGTTGAACAAAAAAGCATATTCGGCCCCGAGCAGCCGCGCCGGCACCTGACGAAGGTCGCGCGCCCGGTCGCGCCGCGTCACGATGATCGCCACGCCGCCATCCGATTCCTGGCAGCAATCGAGCAATTTGAGATGCGGCGGCACGATCCAGCGCGACTTTTGATGGTCCTCGAGCGTGATCGGCTGGCCATAGAACCATGCCGCCGGGTTGGTCGCGGCATTCTGGCGGAACAGCACGGAGATGCGCCCAAGGTCTTCCGAGGTGACGCCATAGCGTTCAAGATAGGGCGTCGCCGACAAAGCCTCCCACGCCGCCGGGGTCTGCGCCCCAAAGGGCATGCACCATTCCATGAAGGTGCTGCTCAGCCCCTTGGGATTGACCGCAGTATGCGGCTGGCCAAAGCGATATTGCGAGCGCTCGTTCATCGCCCGCCAGATCACCATGACATCGCACAGGCCCGATTCGACCGCCTTTTTGGCATGGACCAGTGTCGTGACCGATCCGGCACCGCCCTGCGGGGTGCGCATCGAATATTTCATCTCGGGCGTGCCGAGGTTGCGCATCAGGTCGACCTCGTCGCTGTTGTCGAGATCAAAGGTCATCGCGCCGTCAATGTCCTTCGGCGACAGGCCGGCGTCTTCGCACGCCGCCAATATCGCTTCGGCGCATAATTGCTGTTCCGACCGGCCCGAGGCCCGCGAGAATTCGGTTTGGCCGATGCCAACGATACAGGCTTCGTTACCGGGATTGGCCATCAGATTTCCTCCGCCGGCACGAAAATCGGCACCTGGTGGCCGCCCTTGGTGCGCGCGAATGCCACTTCGACCTTGAGGCCATTCTTCATCTGGCGCGGGTCGATGCCCTCGACATTGCTGACAAAGCGCAGGCCCTCCTCGGTTTCGACGAGCACGACGATCGGCGGCGCATCGAAGCCATGCGCCGGCGGATGCACCGGCATGATCCAGCTCATCACCGTGCCGCGCCCCGACAGGTCATGGGCGTGTTTTTCTTTCGACAGGCATTTGGGACAGACCGGCCGCGGCGGGTGCCACAGCGTGGCGCAACCACCGCATTGCTGCGCGACGAAACGGCCTTCGTCGGCGGCGGCCCAGAAGAACGCCGTATCGATGGTCAGCACCGGATCGGGGCGGTGCGGGTTGGCGGACGAGATGCGGGTCATGGGGCCTGCCTTACTGCCACGGCGATTTCAGTGTCTGCTGCGATTTGCGCGGCGGTTCGGACATGACCGCGCCCTCACCCGCCAGCGCATCGATGCCCGCCTCGTCAAAGCCGAGTTCGCGCAGCAATTCATCGGTCGAATCGCCAACCAGCAGCGGCGGCCGCTGGATGACGCCGGGCGTGGCCGACAGATCATAGGTCAGCCCGATCTGTTCGAGCTTGCCGACATAGGGATGCTGATATTCCGCCGTCCAGCCCTTGGCCTTGAAGGCGGCATTGTCGAACAATCGCAATGACGCCTGCGGGTCCGAAAGCTCCGCCGGCACGCCCGCCGCCGCCAGCGCCGCCAGCGCCGCCGCCACGCACTGCCCGGCGAAATACGATTCCGCATCACCCGCCAGCACATCGCCCGCCAGCGCATCAAACGCCGCCTGTTGCGCGTCGGTCACCGCCGCCACCTGCAGCCAGCCATCCTGCGCCGCATACAGCCGGTAGTGCCGCGAATAGCCGGTCTGCTGCTTGTCGAGATGCGGGCGCGCCACCGCCCCGCCATCGGGCCGCGCTACGGCATAACTGGTGTTCAAAAGACAGGCATTGACGATCGAGGTATCGACGAACTGGCCCTTGCCGGTGCGGTCGCGCTCGGTCAGCGCGTTCATGATGCCGATGGCCGACAGAAAGCCGTTGCCGGTGTCGCCCAGCGAGGTCAGGCTCCACAACGGCTTGCCACCGGCTGCAATCGCACCATCCTCGTGCTGGATGCCGGCGAGGCAGGCGCCGGTCTGGTCATTGCCCGGCAGGCCCATGCGCGGGCCTTTTTCAAAGCCGCGCGTGTGGCAATAGATCAGCCGTGGGAATTCCTTGGCCAGCGTTTCATAGTCGATCCCCAGCCGCACTGCCGCGTCATAGCGCATGTTGTGCTGTACCACATCGGCGGTGGCGATGAGCTGCTTGAGTACCGCCATCGCCTTGGGGTTCTTGAGCATCAGCGCGATGCTGCGCTTGCCGCGATTGGCGATGTAGGCGATGTGCGTCGCGTGCCAATATTTGTCCCATAAGGTATTGATCTTGATGACATCGGCGCCAAGATCGGCGAGCAACTGGCAGCCGAACGGCCCGGCGATGGCGAGGCCCAGATCGAGGACGCGGATGCCCTTCAACGGCGCGTCGCCATTCCCTACCGGCGCAACCTTGGCCACCGGCTCCGGCAGAGCCTCCGCATTTGTATTGCGCTCCGGCTGAGCCTCCGCGTTTTTATTGAGCTCCGGCAGAGCCTCCGCTTCGGCCCTGACCGCCGCCGTGTCCGCCCCGCGCGCGTGCGCTGGCCCCGGCACCTGCGTCGGGTTCGCCGACAGCCGGTAGGTGATGCCGACCTGGTTGATCGCGCCGAGTTCGGGATCGACAAGCGTTGTCACGCAGTCGTCAGCGATGAG
>CAJAHV010000012.1 GCA_903939555.1 uncultured Alphaproteobacteria bacterium
ACCGGCTGTTCGGTGCGCACATCGCCTTCCAGCCAGCGGTACGGATCGGCCACCGGCATGCCGAATTGCGTGTCGACGACCGTGCCGCTCGGGCTGGCGGGATAGGCGATCGGGGCAGCAGGAGACATGGTGGCACCACACAGCAAAAGGGCCGCAACAAGCGAACGTAACATCGGATATCCCCCGACAAGCATCATGGCAGCAGGGTGCCACCGCCGACTGTCTTGCCGTGCCAGGCGCAACAGCGCCAGCCCCCGATTGTCGCAACCTGTCAGATGGTGCGGTCAGCTGGGGCGGTTGCCATGCACGATATAGGGTGCCGCATAGCCGGCTTCGCCGAAGGTGGCCGCGATCAGCTTGTTGGTATCGAACGTGACCTGCCAGTAATGGTCGGTATGGCAATAAGGCCGCACCGCCAGCACCGTGCCCATGGCATTGAAATCGATGATTTCGACATCGGGTGCCGGTTCTGCCACGACATTGGGGATGGCCGCGAGCAGCGGCTTCAATCGCGCGATGGCATCGAGCGGATCGACCCCGAAGGCGAGTTGCGCGGTACGGTCGACGCGGCGATGGCTGTGGGCGCTGAAATTCTTGATCGTGTCGCCCGAAACCTTGCTGTTGCCGACGATGGTGACGACATTGTCGGGGCTGGTGATGACGGTGTTGAACAGGCCGATTTCAGTGACGGTGCCCTCGACACCCCCGGCGACAACATAGTCCCCCACCTTGTAGGGCCGGAAGATGATGAGAAAGGCGCCTGCGGCAAAATTGCTCAGGAGTCCCGACCACGCGGCGCCGACTGCCAGGCCAACCCCGGCGAGCAGTGCGGCAAAGCTGGTGGTTTCGACACCGAAATAGCCCAGGATGGCGACGACAAGGACGATGTTGAGGACGACCGACAGGATGTTGGCGATATAGCGTTGCAGGGTCGGATCGAAATTGCGCGCGGTCAGCACCCGCTGCATCAGGCTGACGGCGACGCCTATCAACCAGCGGCCGACCATGTAGAGCACGACAGCGCCGATGATTTTCAGCCCGAACGAGGTCAGTATCGGCACGGCGGTTTCCAGCCAGTTAGTCGTGTCCACAGGTTTTTCCTTCCGGGCAAAATGCGGCCAGACATCGGCCGACCGCTGTTACTTAAATGTTAACATAATAACATTTTTGAGCAATGTCGGATTTGCGACATTCGGCGGACTCAGCCTTTTGTTCGGCTCATATAAAGATATCTTTATACTTGCCGACGGGGCTGCACCCGCCTATGGCGATGGCTGCTTATTTCGAAACAGGATAATCCGCCGTGGCCACCAGCACTGCTACCCATGATTATGTCATCGCCGATATCGGCCTTGCCGACTTTGGTCGCCGCGAGATCCAGATCGCGGAAACCGAAATGCCCGGCCTGATGGCGTTGCGCTCCGAATTCGGTGCGTCGCAACCGCTCAAGGGCGCGCGCATCACCGGTTCGCTGCACATGACCATCCAGACCGCCGTGCTCATCGAAACGCTGACCGCGCTTGGTGCCGATGTGCGCTGGGCGACCTGCAACATCTTTTCGACCCAGGACCATGCCGCTGCCGCCATTGCCGCGTCGGGCGTGCCGGTCTTTGCCATCAAGGGTGAAAGCCTTGCCGAATATTGGGATTATGTCGGCGACATCTTCAATTGGGGTGACCAGACCGCCAACATCATCCTCGACGATGGCGGCGATGCCACCATGTTCGCGCTGTGGGGCGCCAAGCTCGAAGCCGGCGCGACGCTCGGCGAGCCCGAGAACGAGGAAGAAGTCGAATTCCAGCGCGCGCTCAAGGCTTTCATAAAGGCGCGTCCCGGTTACCTGACCGAAACCGTCAAGAATCTGAAGGGCGTTTCGGAAGAAACCACCACGGGCGTTCACCGGCTTTATGAAATCGCCAAGAAGGGCGAACTGCCGTTCCCAGCGATCAACGTCAACGACAGCGTCACCAAGTCGAAGTTCGACAATCTGTACGGCTGCAAGGAATCGCTCGTCGATGCCATCCGCCGCGCCACCGATGTCATGCTCGCCGGCAAGGTCGC
>CAJAHV010000013.1 GCA_903939555.1 uncultured Alphaproteobacteria bacterium
GGCGGAAAACGGCGTTGCCGGCGCCTCCAGCCCGATCCGCGAGGCGATCACCCCGACCCCGCTGCGGTTGTCGAGCGCGGCGGTAAACAACAGCGTGCGCATGCCGCGCTCGCGATAATTGAAACTCGATTGCAGCAGCACCGTCGATTTGCCGGCATTCATCGAGGCATAATAGAAATACAGCTTGGCCATCAGCATGCTTGTCGCCGCTGCGCCGTGCGCGGTCAACGCCGCACGGCGTCCACGGTAAACGCCGCATGGCGGCCACGGCAAACGCCGCACGGCGGCCACGGCAAACGCCGCACGGCGGCCCCAGTCAACGCCGCCTCCGGTCAAACCCGCAAGGCACAGCGCTCCCAAGCCGGCGCGCCTGGGTGCCCGAATGACGTATGGCCGGCACCCAACGCCTGTCGTCAATGCGATGCATGGCCGGGACGCGGCCGGAGCGCGGAAGGGACGCGGCACGGGTTACAGGCACAAGGCCTTGCCCAGTGTCGCATTCCTGCAACAGATAAAATCGAAACACGGGCCTTTCTGATAATTTTCTTGCCAGACAGGCGGCGATAATATCAGCTAGGTACAACAACGTATGGGAAGAGCTGGAAAGGCTGCCCTGTGAGGATCGGGGGATTCTTGAAAACGCGTGGCCTTTTGGCACGCGCCAGAGATCCCAAATTCTCAGGTGCAAGGTGCATTCGGCATCAGGTATCGCGTTGCGGGGGAGGCCCCATGATTCACAACAAGAGGCCGGACATGAACGTGATGATCAAGAAGACCGCGACTTCGCTGCCCGCGCTCGCGCTGGCTTTGCTGGCAGGCGTCGCAAACGCCCAGACCGCGCCCGTCGCCGCACAGGCAGCACCGGACAAGGGCGATGAAACCATCGTCGTTACCGGTACGCGCCGTACCGACCGCACGGTTGCCGAAAGCCCGGTCCCGATCGATGTGTTCACGGCTGACGACTTCAAGGCCCAGCCGTCGCCGCAATTGTCGCAAATCATCAAGACGCTGGTGCCGTCGTTCAACACCAACCGCAACCTGCTCGGCGATGCTTCGGCCTTTGTGCGCCCGCCCAACCTTCGCGGTCTGCCAGCAGATCAGATCCTCGTCCTCATCAACGGCAAGCGCATGCACCGTTCGGCGCTGGTCAACGTTGCCGGCGATGCGTTGAACAATGGCTCGCAGGGCCCCGACCTGTCGCAGATCTCCTCGCCCGCCGTGTCGCGGATCGAAGTCCTGCGTGATGGCGCCGCTGCCCAATATGGCTCGGACGCCATTGCCGGCGTCATCAACATCAGCCTCAACCGCGCCGATGAAGGCATCAACCTGTCGGCCCGCTACGGCCAGACCTATCTCGGCGACGGCAAGGACATCCAGTTGACGGGCAACGCCGGCTTCAAGCTCGGCGAAGGCTTTTTCAACGTGACGGGTGAATTCATCGACCAGGGTGTCTGGGACCGTTCCGTGCCACGTCCTGAAATCGCGCCGCTGATCGCCGCCGGCATCAAGCCCAAATACGAAACCGGTAACCGCCTCGGCCAGCCGGAAAACCGCGCCTACCGCTTTGTCTTCAACTCGGCGATCCCGGTCGGCGATGACGAAGTCTATGCCTTCGGTAACTATGGCTACCAGCGCCAGGGCAACGATTTCAATTATCGCCGCCCGCGCGCCGTCACGGCGCAGGACATTCCGCTGCGGCCGGGCACCGGCAGCTTCGGCAAATCGATCAGCACGCCGGCTTATCTCGACCGCATCGGCACCGATGCCGCCAGTGGCCGGGCGATCTACGATGCCGAAGGCCGCACCTTCGACGATGTCTCGATCTTCCCGAACGGTTTCGTGCCGTTCTTCGAAGGCACCAACGAAGACATGTCGCTGACCGCCGGCTACAAGGGTGAGACCGATTTCGGCCTGACCTTCGATGCCACGGGCAGCTATGGCCGCAACCAGATCCGTTATTTCATGAACGAGACGCTGAACCCCTCGCTCGGCCCCGCCTCGCCGACCGACTTCTACCTCGGTAAGCTGGTGCAGCAGGAATATAACGCCAACCTCGACTTCAGCTACAAGACCGACATCGGCTTTGCCGAACCGCTGTTCATCGCGGCCGGCTTCGAGTTCCGCCGCGAGGCCTATGAAGTCGGCTTGGGCGACCGTGCGTCTTGGGAACCGGGCATCTATGGCTCGCAGCTTGTCGAACGGAACGATGGCACGCGCTTCAATGTGACAAAAGCCGTCGGTGCTAACGGCTTTCCCGGCTTTGGTCCCGATTCGGTTGTCGAAGGTGGCCGCAACAGCTACTCGGCCTATCTCGACCTCGAAGCAGAACCCGTCGAAAACTTCGATATCGGCATCGCCGGTCGCTTCGATCACTTCAACGATTTTGGCAGCACCGTGAACGGCAAGGTAAGCGCGCGCTATGCCTTCAGCGACACCATTGCAGTCCGTGGCGCCGCCTCGACCGGGTTCCGCGCCCCGACGCCGGGCCAGCAATTCACCCAGAACGTCCAGACGGCATTCCCGCAGGGCAGCCCGGTACCGGTCGCCATCGCCACCGCCCGGCCTGATTCGACTGTCGCCGGCTATTATGGCGCCATTCCGTTGACGCCGGAAAAATCGACGAGTTTCTCGGGCGGCTTCGTGGTTACCCCGGGCAGCGGTTTCAACCTCACGGTCGATTTCTACAGCATCCGCGTCCGCGATCGTATTGGCGTTACCAGTAACGTTTCCGTATCCAGCGCCGATCAGATCGCCCTGTCCGCACTCGGCGTCGCAACCGCCTTCGATCTTGGCCAGGTCAATTACTTCACCAACGGCTTCCGTACCCGCACCCAGGGTGTCGACATTGTGGCAACGCACCGGGGCAGCACAAGCTTCGCCCAGTTCAACACCAGCCTCGCCGTCAACTACAACCAGACCAAGGTAACCGGGCGCGAAACCAAAGCCTTGTCGGCCATCCGGCCAACCGACACGCGGGTATTGTCGCTGATCGATAACACCCGTTTGGGCAACATCGAGGATTCGAACCCGCGTTGGCGCGCCGTGCTGTCGGAATCGGCAACAGCAGGCATCTTCGACATGACCGCCCGCCTCAACTATTTCGGCAAGTTCACCACTTACTTCGCACCAATCGGCAGTGTGCCTGCCGGTGTGGATCCGACGGCGTTCCGGGCGCTCTATCCGGCGCCCAACGCAGCCAAGAGTGTTGGCGAATGGCCGAAGGAATTCGGGGCTAACGTCAGTCTCGACCTCGAAATCGGCGCCACGTTCGCCGAACGCTTCCGCCTCGCTGTCGGTGCCGAAAACCTATTCGACACATACCCCGACCGCGAAACGCGCAACGCCTACCCATCGACGGGTGGTCAGGCCAATGGCTCGCTTTATCCCGGGTCGGCTCCGCTCGGCCAGATGGGCGGGTTCTGGTACGTGCGCGGCACGGCCAAATTCTAATCCAATCTGTGGTTGCGGATACGGGCGGCAGGGTTATCCTGTCGCCCGTATTCGTTTCTGCCCCTGCTCAACCACAAAGGAAAATGACGATGAAGACGCTGTTCACCGGACTGTTGCTCGCCGCCGCTGTTGCTGCCGCTCCCGCTGGTGCTGCCGAGATCAAGCGCATCGGCAACACGCCCCAGGCCAATATCCTGACCGGCGCCATCGTGCCGGCCGGTGCCGAAGTCTTCCACCTGTCGGGTCAGCTCGCCTCGCCGATCGATGCGACCAAGCCGCCAACCGGGGTTGACTCCTTTGGCGACACCAAGACCCAGACGGTCAGCATCTTCAACAAGATCAAGACCATCCTGACGGCACAGGGCTATGCCATGTCCGACATCTTCAAGATGACCGTGTTCGTGACGGCCGCGCCCGGCATGGACGGCAAGATGGATTTCGCCGGCTTCAACGCCGGCTATCGCGAATTCTTCGGCACCGCCGAAAACCCCAACAAGGTGGCACGCTCGACCGTGCAGGTCGCGGCGCTGGCCGGGCCCTATTTCCTCATCGAAATCGAAGTGACGGCGGCGAAGGTCGGCCCGATGATGCACAAGGCCATGTAAGCGCTGTTTTCGTCATCCCGGGCTTGACCCGGGACCCAGCTTTTCCTGGCGCCCTGCCCGACCGAATTTCCGGTTCGGCAGGGCGTTCTAGTTTCAAGATGCCCCCTCTCCTGCCTGCGGGAGAGGGGTAAAAAAAGAGCACGGGCAAAGCCCGTGCTGACGTCAGACGGGTTCGGTTGGCCTTACGCCAACCGCCCCGCTGGCCGATCTCGCGCGAGTCCGCGCATAGCTGCGCTATGCGCGGGCCGCGCTTCAATACACTTCAAACAAGCCGGCAGCGCCCATGCCGCCACCGAC
>CAJAHV010000014.1 GCA_903939555.1 uncultured Alphaproteobacteria bacterium
CCTCGCCCGCACCTCGCCCGCTGACCGCCTCGTGCTTCCGACACTTCGCGTTCGCAGGGGCGGCGGCATGCAACCAGTGGGTAGACGAGGTGTGGCTTCCGTCAGAGTTCAACCGCGCTACCTTTACAGCGTCCGGTGTGCAGCGCGATCGGCTTCAGATCATGCCCCAACCCTTCGATAGCGTCCTCTTCAACCCGCTCGTGACAGCGCCGATGGAGCTGCCCCAACGCATCGGCGCCTCCGGCCGGCCCGACCTGCCGAGCCATGGCGTGATGGCGTTCCTGCAGGGCCACGGCTATCGCGTCATCCCGGTCAACCCGGCGATCAGCGGGCAACAGCTGCTTGGCGAACATGTCCGGGATTCGCTTGGTCAGCTGGGGGTGCCGATCGACATCGTCGATATCTTCCGGCGTTCAGATGCGGTCGGCCCGATCGTCGATGAAGCGGTCAGGGTCGGCGCCAAAGCCATTTGGATGCAGTTGGGCGTCGTTGACCCCGAAGCCGCGGCGCGGGCCGAAGCAGCGGGGTTGCAGGTCGTCATAGACCGCTGCCCCAAGATCGAGATCGGCAGGCTGGTAATAGCTAAGCCGGGCCGGGCGACGCTGCCTTCTGGTGACGCCGCGCCGCCAGCGCCTTGAGGGCATGGTCGAGCCGGTCGCGCACCACGTCGTGCAGCGCCGGCGTGGCTGCGGCAATGCCATGGAAAACCGGATTGGGCTTGTTGAACGTCAGCGGCGCGCCGGCGCGGTCGGTGACGGTGCCGCCGGCTTCGGTAAGGATCAGCGCCGATGCGGCGACATCCCATTCCGAAATGCTGCGGCCTTCCACCCAGGCATCGGCCTCGTTCGACGCCAGTTTCGCCATGCGCAGCGCCAGACTGTTGGGCTTTTCTACCGCTGTCCCCGGCCAGGGTTCGGGCCAGAAGCTGGCGGCAAGGTTGACCGCGTCGATCGGCAACCGGACGCCTCGCAGTGTCGCCAGCCCCGATACACGCAACCTCTTGCCGTTGCATTGCGCACCATGGCCCTTCAGAGCGGCGAATAATTGCCCACGCGCCGGGGCGGACAATGCCGCGACTGTCACTTCGCCGGCTTCGACCAGCGCCACCGATACCGCCCAGCCGGTGCGGCCGCGGATGAAGTCCCGCGTGCCGTCGATCGAATCGATGATCCACAGCCGGCTCTTGCCCAGCCGTTCGGCGGTGTCGGCACTTTCTTCCGACAGCCATCCATCATCGGGGCGGTGGCCTAGCAGCCGGTCCTTGAGATAGGCATCGACTTCAAGGTCGGCGATGCCGACCGGATTGCCCGGCGCCTTGTCCCACCATTCTGATTTGGCGTGAAAATGGCGCAGTGCCAGCTCGCCCGCAGCATGGGCGGCGCGCACTGCCACCGACAGGTCGCTTTCGTTCCGGCGGCGGTTGCTGCGTTCACGCATCGGTTTCAGGCACCGGCAACTGTCATCCCGTCGATGCGAATGGTCGGCACGTTGGCGGCGTGGCGGAAAACCAGGTCATCGGCCGGGGTCAACGCCTTGAACATGTCTTTCAGATTGCCGGCGATGGTGACTTCGGCGACCGCAACGGTGATCTCGCCATCTTCGATGAGGAAGCCCGAGGCGCCGCGGCTATAATCGCCGGTCAGGCCGTTGACCCCCATGCCGATCAGTTCGGTGACATAGAAGCCGCGCTTGATGCCGGCGATCAGCCCAGCGGGCGATACGCTGCCGGGTGCCATGTGCAGATTGGTGGCGCCCGCCCCCGGCGGCCCGGAGGTGCCGCGCGCGGCGTGGCCGGTGGGTTGCAGCCCCAATTGCCGGGCGCTGGCGGCGTCGAGCAGCCAGCCGGTGAGCACGCCCCTGTCAATCAGCGCGGTGCGGCTGACCGCCAGGCCTTCACCATCGAAACTGCGCGAACGCAGGCCGCGCAGCCGCAGCGGATCATCGATGATGGTGATGCTGCTGTCGAAAACCTGCGTGCCGAGTGCATCCTTGAGGAACGAGGTGCCGCGCGTTATGGCGCTGCCGGTGATCGCACCGACAAGATGACCGACAAGGCCCGAGGAAACGCGCGGGTCGAAGATGATCGGCATGGCAGCGGTATCGAGCTTGATCGGTCCCAGCCGCCGCACGGCGCGGATGCCGGCACGCCGTCCGATGGCAGCGGCGTCGTCAAGATCGGTGAAGTGCCGTGCCGAATGCCAGGCATAGTCGCGTTGCATGTCGCCGCCTTCACCGGCGAGTACGCTTGCCGAACAGCCATAGCTTGTCGCGCTCTTGCCGCCGCGAAACCCTGTGGAGGTTGCCAGTGCCATCACGGCGCGGCCAGCCGAGGCGCCGCCGCCTTCGGAATTGGTCACCCCGGCGACGGCCCGCGCTGCGTCTTCGGCGGCCATGGCGACATCGCGCAGCGTTTCGGCGCTGGGGTCGCAGGGATCATCAAGGTCGAGATCGGCAAACGGGCCGTTCAGCAGCCGATCTTGGGGCGCAAGGCCGGCCCATTTGTCCTCGGGTGCCAGCCGCGCCATGGCGACAGCCCTTTCGGCGGCAATGGCGAGCGCTTGCGGTGACAGGTCGGAGGATGAAACGCTCGCCGACTGCTGGCCGATGAATACCCGGATGCCGATTTCTTCGCCTTCCGAACGCCCGATATCCTCCAGCTTCCCGAGCCGCACCGAAACACTTGTCGAACCATCGCCGACGTAAAGTGCGTCGGCAGCGTCGGCACCGGCCGCCCGGGCGGCGGCGAGCGTGGAATCAAGTCGGGTGAGAGCGTCTGGAACAGTGAGCATAAATATAACTTAAGCATTCGCAGGGCATCTGTCATCCCGGGTGCGACGCTGGCGGGCGGGATCGCGGGGTCAGCGCGTTGCGGCGCGTGCCTCGATCGCGTCCCAGATGCGTGCCGGAGTGTTGGTACCATTGAAGCGGTCGATGGCCACGATCCCGGTTGGCGAGGTGACGTTGATTTCGGTCAGGCAGCCGGCGATGACATCGATGCCGACGAACACCAGACCGCGCGCCTTCAGTTCGGGGCCGATGATGGCGCAGATTTCGGCTTCGCGCGCGGTCAACTCGGTTGGCTTGGCCATGCCGCCGGCGGCCAGGTTCGACCGGATCTCGCCGGATTTGGGCAGGCGGTTGATCGCGCCCGAAGGTTCGCCATCGACGAGCACGATGCGCTTGTCGCCTTCGCTGACCTGCGGGAGAAAGGCCTGCACCATGAAAGGTTCGTTCCAGACGGTGCCGAACAATTCGACCAGCGCCGGCAGGTTGCCGTCATGCTTGTCGATCAGGAACACCGCAGTGCCGGCGTTGCCGTAGAGCGGCTTGACGACGATCGCGCCATGGCGGGCCCGAAAATCCATCGCTTCCTCGAGCGAGCGGGTCACCAGTGTCGGTGGCATCAGATCGGGATAGCGCAACACGAACAGTTTTTCGGGCGCGTTGCGTACCTCGGCGGGGTCGTTGACGACCAATGTTTCGCCTTGCACCATTTCGAGCAGATGCGTGGCGGTGATATAGCCCATGTCGAAGGGCGGATCCTGACGCATCAGCACCACATCGGCATCCTCGCCGAGATCGATCGTCGCCGGCGGCCCGGCCCAGGCAAAATGCGCGCCTTGGTCGGGTTGCACGCGCAGCGGTCGGGCCCGGGCGCGGACCCGACCATTTTCGGCCGAAAGGGCGGTGGCGCTGTAATGATGGAGCATATGCCCGCGCTTTTGAGCCTCGAGCATCAGCGCAAAGGTCGAATCACCGCCGATGTTGACGGTTTCGATGGGGTCCATCTGGACAGCGACACGCAAGTTCATGGGCTTCATCCGATCTGCAGGCCATGACTGTTACCGCGGGTCAAGCCCGGGTGACAGAATAAGCGGGTTTAGGTCCTGACCCTAGCTGTTCGATCGCGCCAGCGCTGCCAGCGCGGCGTGGATGCGCCGGGTCAGTGCCGGCTCGTGCGTGGTTTCGAGCATGGCGGTCAGGCTGGCGCGGGCCGCCTGGTTGTGGCCGAGCGACTGTTCCAGCCGGGCGCGTTCCCACCACAGGCTGGTCAATTGCGGCGCGATCAGCGTCATGCGTTCATAAAGCCGCAGTGCGCGCGGCGCGTCGCCGGCGTTGCGGGCCCGGCTGGCCTGGTTGGTGATCAGCCGGATCAGCAACTGGCGGTTGGTCATCGGGTCGAAGCGCACCGGCACCGCGTCACCACCACCGTGGCGGGCGATTTCGACAGCGCGCTCGCGGGTGATGCCCGTGCCGTGGTCGAACGGGTCGATCAGTGCCGGTTCAACGCCACCACACACTTCGACGATGACATGGCCGGGCAGGTTGAGCGCATCGGCACGCCAACCGACACGGCGGGCAAGCGCCACATACAGGATAGACAGCGCCACCGGCAGGCCGCGTCCGCGCTCGACCAGCGCGATCAGATCGGCATTGAGCGGGTTGTCATAGTCTTCGGTTGCCCCGGTCAGCCCGGTTTCACTGGCGATCAGTCCCGACAGCAGTCGCGCCCTGCCGCTACCCGAAACCGGTGCCGTATCGCGTTGCAAGGCGATTGCCCAACCCGACACCAGTCGCCGCAAGCGCGCCGGATCGGCCGCCGGGCGATCGGCCAGTGCGAGCGTGATACCGGCTTCGACAAGGTCGATGTCGGCATCGTCAAGCAACCCCAACGCGTTCAACTCCATCATCCCTGCTCCCGCCAGATCGCGATCAAGTGCACCGGCAGTGCCCAGGGCCGCACCAGCACCGCATCGATGCGCGTCGTCGTGCAGCGGCCGGCATAATGCGGCGCCAGCACACGCGACGCGGCCTCGATCCGCCGCCGGGCCGCAGGATGCAGCGCAAATATCGCGCTGTCGAGCGTGGTGCGCGCTTTCACTTCGACAAACACCAACGTCTCATTCTTGCGCGCAATAATGTCTATTTCGCCAACGCGCGTCCGCACGCGTTTCGCCAGAATTCGGTAACCCTTCAGGCGCAGATACCAGGCGGCAATGGTTTCGGCGCGGCGGCCTTTGTCTTCGGCGCGGCGTCTCGAATCGCGATCGCGCGGTTTGCGGCCGGGTTCACTCCCCGCCATCGCCATCCCGCAATTGCAAAGCCCGCGCATAGACCATGGCGCGCGGCAGGCCGAGCGCTGCGGTAACAGTGGCGACGGCCGTCTTGACGCTGCCGGTTGCCAGCGCGGCAATCAACGCCGTGTCGATTGTTTCGGCATCGGCTGCCGCCGGGGGTGCCGGCGGTGCGATGGTGATGACGATCTCGCCGCGCGGTGGCGCTTCGGCATATCGCGCCGCGAGTTCCGACAGGCTGCCGGTCACCGATTCCTCGAAACGCTTGCTGATTTCTCGCGAGATCGCTGCGGCCCGATCGCCGAGGCCGGCCGCCAGTGCCGTCAGGCTTGCCGCCAACCGCGGCCCCGATTCGTACAGCACCAGCGTGGCGCGCACCGTCGCCAGTTCGGCGATTGCCGTTGCCCGCGCTCCGGCCTTGGCGGGCAGGAAGCCGGCGAACAGGAATCGGTCGGTCGGCAGCCCGGCCAGCGTCAGCGCGGCGATGGCGGCGCAGGGCCCGGGTATGGTGACGATGTTCACCCCCGCTGCGCGTGCCTCGCGCACCAGCTTGAAACCGGGATCGGAGATCAGCGGCGTGCCGGCATCCGACACCAGCGCCACCGGCCCGGCCAGCGCTCGGGCGATCAGCGTCTGGCGCACCCGATCGTCGCTATGGTCATGATAGGCCAGCATCGGAACCCGCGCGCCGATATGGTGGAGCAGCTTGGCCGTCACCCGGCTGTCCTCGGCCGCGATCAGTCCGACGCCGGCCAATGTGGCGGCGGCGCGCGGCGACAGATCGCCAAGATTGCCGATTGGCGTCGCAACGATGTAAAGCCCGGGAGCAAGGGCTGCCGCCCGAATCGGTGGCTCGTCGGTTTCCGGGTCAAAAGGTTGCACATGCTTATCCTGAAACGTCACATCGGCAATTGGCAAGTGCCGCGCTTGCCCGCAGCCCTCGCCATCGGCGCCGCGCTGTTCATCTCTGCCTGCACCACGCCCAAAAAGCCCGTGGTTTCGGCGCCGCGACCGCCGGTCGTCGCGCCCGAACCGGTCAAGCCGCCGCCGCTGCCCGAAGCCGCACAAAACCGCGTCGCGCTCCTGGTGCCGCTCACTGGCCCCAATGCCCCGGTCGGTCAGTCGATTGCCAACGCCGCCAACATGGCGCTGCTCGATGTTGGCGACAAGCGCGTCAACCTGCGCATCTATGACACCGCGCCCGGCGCCGGCGAAGCGGCGGGCAAGGCCATTGCCGATGGTGCCCGGCTGATCCTGGGGCCGCTGCTTGCCAACGATATCCGCGCCGTCGATGCCGTGGCCGGGCCGCGCGCCATTCCGGTATTGTCCTTTTCCAACGATGCCAGCCTGGCTGGCGGCAATGTCTATATCCTCGGTTTCCAGCCCGGCCAGTCGATCGCGCGCAGTATCGCTTATGCCCGCAGCCGCGGCATCGATCGCTTCGCCGCGCTAGTGCCGGCCGGTGTATATGGGCAGCGTGCCCAGACTGCGTTTGTCCGCGCCGTCGACGCGGTCGGAGGGCGCTCGACTGCGCTGGTCACCTATACCCGTGACCTGGCCAAGATGCAGGCGGCCGCGCGCAGCGTCACGGCCTTCGACAGTCGGGCGCGTGCCAGTGGTGCAGCCGCCATCCGCGCCGATGGCAGCGTGGCGCAGGTTGCCGGCGGGACGACCCCGGTCCCGTTCCAGGCGCTGTTGATAGCCGATTCGGCCAGCGTCGCCGGGCAGTTCCTGCCGGCGCTGGCAAAGTTCGGCGCGCTGCCCGGCAGCGTCACCTTCATCGGCACCGAATTGTGGAACAACGAACCGGGCATCGCGCGCGCTGCGGCGTTGAAGGGTGCCATTTTTGCAGCAGTGCCCGACGAACGCTTCCGCAAGCTTGCCGAACGCTATCGTGCCAAATTCGGTTCCAGCCCGTCGCGGCTGGCGAGCTTTGGCTATGATTCCGTATTGCTGGTCAACAGCATCGCCGGCAACTGGCGGCTCGGCGCGGCCTTTCCCGTTGCGGCGCTGTCGAACCGCGAAGGCTTTGCCGGTATCGATGGGGTGTTTCGTTTCACTCCCGGCAATATCGCCGAACGCGGGCTGGAAGTGCAGCAGATCGGGACAGGGCTGATCACGACAGTGGCCCCGGCGACGCGCAGCTTCGCGAACTGATCCCGCAGCCTTGCGCCGCTTCGGGTGGCAGGGCTTTGAGTGGTAGGGCCTCCAGCGGCTGGGCTTCGGGTCAGGCCGCGATTTCCTTGAGCACCGCATCGACGAACGGCTGCCCGGCGAGCGTCAGCCGCAGCCCTTGCGAATCATGCTCCAGCAGCCCTTGTGCGACGATCCGCGCCACTCGATCGGCCCGCAGGACATCCGCCAGCGCCCGCCCGGTGCGGGCATGGAACAGTGCTGCATCGATACCATCGCCCAGCCGCAGCCCCATGACCAGCGCTTCGGTGGCTCGTTCATCGGCCGTCAGCGCCACTTCGCTCGCCATGCCATGGCCCTGCGCCTGCACCGCTGCCAGCCAGGTTTCGGGCTTTTTCAGCCGTTCGGTTGCCACGCCCTGCCGGCGGCCATGCGCGCCGGGGCCGATGCCGGCATAATTGCCATAGGTCCAATAGGTGATGTTGTGACGGCTTTCGCTGCCCGGCCGGGCGTGGTTGCTGACTTCATAGGCGGGGATGCCCGCTGTCGCGGTCATGGCGCGGGTGAGTTCGAACAGGTCCGCCGAGGTGTCGGCATCGGGCATGGTGAGTTGCCCCTTGGCATGCAGAGCGGTGAAGCGGGTGCCGGGCTCCAGCGTCAACTGGTAGAGCGACAGATGATCGGTGCCGAAGCCGAGCGCGCGGCCAAGTTCCGCCGTCCAGCTATCGAGGGTCATCCCCGGCCGGTCGTAGATAAGATCGAAACTGACCCGGGCGAAGTGCTTCTGCGCCACCGCCAGCGCCGCCAGCCCCTGCGCCAGATCATGCGGCCGGCCCAGCAGCTTGAGATCGGCATCATCGAGCGCCTGAAGCCCAAGGCTGAGCCGGTTGACGCCCGCGGCAGCAAAGCCGGCAAAGCGTGCTGCTTCCACCGATGACGGATTTGCTTCGAGTGTGATCTCGATATCGGGCAGCGCCGGCCAGTGTGTCGTGGCCGCATCGATGATCGCCGCGACCGTGGTCGGGGGCATCAGGCTGGGGGTGCCGCCGCCGAAGAAAATGCTTGCCAGCCGCCGCCCGGGCAGCAGCTTTGCCTCATGTGCCAGATCGGCCAACAGCCCGGCGCACCAAGCGGCGTCATCGACCTGCGCGCGGACATGCGAATTGAAATCGCAATAAGGGCATTTGGTGACGCAGAATGGCCAGTGGACGTAGAGCGCGACCGGTGCGCCGGCGCTATCCACGCGCGGGCAACAACGGTCGCAGCAGCAGGAAGGCCCGGGCGCGATGGTTGTCGGCTTCCTTTTCGTCGCGCGATATCTCGCCAAAGGTGCGCGACTTGCCGTCCATTATGAACATCGGGTCATAGCCAAAGCCATTGTCGCCGCGCGGCGGCCAGGCCAGCATGCCATCGACGCGGCCTTCGACGCTTTCGACATGGCCATCGGGCCAGGCGAGGCTCAAGGCGCAGATGAAATGCGCGTTGCGCGGCCCTTCGAGATCGAGTGCATCGCGCACCCGCATCATCGCCACCATGAAATCCTTGTCCGGGCCCGCCCAGCGTGCCGAGTAGATGCCCGGCGCGCCGCCGAGCGCATCGACGCACAGGCCCGAATCATCGGCGAGTGCCGGCAGGCCGCTCGCCTTGGCCGCCGCCAGCGCCTTCAACTCGGCATTGGCGATGAAGGTGCTGCCGGTCTCCTCGGGCTCGTCGAGCCCGAGTTCGCCCGCCGAAACCACCTCCAGCCCATGTGGGCCGAGCAGTTCGGCGAGTTCGACGACCTTGCCGGGATTGTGCGTCGCCAGCACCAGCCGGCCCGGCTGCAGCTGGCGGCGGCTCATCGGCCGGTGGCCTTCAGTTGCGCGGCGAACACCTCGTTGCAGCCGATGCGCGCGAGGCGCAGCAGGCGCAGCAGGGTTTCCTCCTCGAACGGCGCCCCTTCGGCGGTTGCCTGGACTTCGACGATGCCGCCGGTGCTGGTCAACACGAAATTGGCATCGGTGCCGGCGTCGCTGTCTTCGATATAATCGAGATCGAGCACCGGCTGGCCGGCATGGACGCCGCAACTGATCGCCGCGACCTGCGTTGCCAGCGGATCACCCGCCAAGGGGGTGCCCTTTGCCAGATTCTGGGCCATGATGCCGTCGATCGCCAGCCTTAGCGCCACCCAGGCGCCCGAAATCGAGGCCGTGCGGGTGCCGCCATCGGCCTGGATGACATCGCAATCCAGGGTGATCTGGCGTTCGCCGAGCAGTTTTAGGTCGGTTACGGCACGCAGGCTGCGGCCGATCAGCCGCTGGATTTCCTGTGTCCGCCCCGACTGCTTGCCTTTGGCCGCCTCGCGTGAGCCACGGGTGTGGGTGGCGCGGGGCAGCATGCCATATTCGGCGGTCACCCAGCCCGACCCCTTGCCGCGCAGCCAAGGCGGCAGGCGGTCTTCGACACTGGCAGTGACCAGCACATGGGTGTTTCCGAATTTGACGAGGCACGAGCCTTCGGCGTGCGCCGAAAAGCCCGGAATCATCTCGATGGTGCGCATCTGGTCTGGGGCGCGGCCGGAAGGGCGCATGCAATTTTTCCTTGTTCTGGTTCGGCGGCTGGGTAGCGGCTTCTTGTTCGTGCCGCAACGCTTGCGTTACTGGCTTGTCGCAGGACAGCGCCCCGAAGGGGCCCCGCAATGGCCGCCGGTCCCGATACGGGGTGTGCGATATCGTGCCCGTTGATGCAGTCATGATCCGGGATGAGCGCCGCGCCCTGCATGGCATCGGGCCTCGCCGGCGAGACGCGTGCCGCGCGTGACTTTCGGGCCGGGCAGCATTACATGATCATCATGCAATCCCCATCGGTGGCCGAACTCAACGACCGCGCCCGCGAGGTGTTCCGGCAGATTGTCGACGCCTATCTGGCCAACGGCGCGCCGGTAGGGTCGCGAACCTTGTCGAAAATCGGCGCTCTCGGCCTGTCGCCGGCTTCGATCCGCAACACGATGCAGGATTTGGAGGAGCTCGGCCTGCTGGCGGCACCGCATACGTCGGCGGGGCGGTTGCCGACGCAATTGGGGTTGCGCATGTTCGTCGACGGGATGATGCAGGCGAGCGAACCATCCCCCGATGAACGCGCTGCCATCGACCAGGGTGCCAGCGGCAGCCCGGCGATCGAGGATGCGTTGGCAAGAACGACCTCGGTATTGTCGGGCCTGTCGCATTGTGCCGGACTGGTGCTCGTTGCCAAACAAGAAATGATCATCCGGCAATTGTCGTTCGTGCCGCTGGCGCCGGGCCGGGCGCTCGCCGTGCTCGTGGGTGCCGATGGCAGTGTCGAGAACCGCATCGTCAGCCTGCCGGAAGGACTGCCGCCAACCGCGCTCGAAGCGGCTGCCAATTACAGCAATGACCGGCTCGCGGGGTTGACGCTCGCTGAAGCGACCGACCGGCTGAGCGCCGAAGTCGCTGCCGATCGCGCCGCGCTTGATGCCATGACAGCGGGAGCCGTTGCCACCGGTCTGGCGGCTTGGTCATCGGACGGCGCGCAACGGCCCGTGTTGATCGTGCGCGGCCAGGCCAATCTTGTCGAATCGAGTGTCGATCTCGAACGCGTACGATTGCTGCTCGGCGATCTCGAGGACAAGGAAGAACTCGTGCGTCTGCTCGAACTGGCGCGCGGCGCAGATGCGACCAAGATTTTCATCGGGGCCGAATCCCAGCTGTTTTCCTTGTCGGGATCGAGCGTTATTGCCGCACCTTATCGCGGCCCCGGTGGGCGGGTCGTCGGCGTTGTCGGCGTAATCGGCCCGACACGGTTGAACTATGCCAGGGTCATACCCATGGTGGACTATACGGCACGAACTCTCAGCAGGCTGGTAGCATGAATGATGTGAATGACGCACCCGAAGCGGTGCAGGACGAAACCCCGGATATGCCGGAAACCACGCCCGAAATCGACTATGCTGAAGAACTTCTGGCGCGCGACAAGGACATCGCCGACCTGAAGGATCGCTTGCTGCGTCAAGCAGCGGAAACCGAGAATACCCGCCGCCGTCTGGAACGCGACAAAGCCGACACCGCTGCCTATGCGATGACCGGCTTTGCGCGCGACCTGCTCGCGGTCGCCGACAATCTGCGCCGTGCCGTGGCGGCGCTGCCCGCCGAAGGTTTTGACGGCGTGCGCGCCGGCATCGAAGCCACCGAGCGCGAACTGACCGCGATCTTTGGCCGTCATGGCATCGCCCGCGTCGAAACCGAAGGCCAGAAGCTCGACCCCAACCGCCACCAGGCGATGCTGGAAGTCGAAGCCGAAGGTGTGGAACCGGGCAGCATCGTCGCCGAGTTGCAAGCCGGCTATGTCATCAAGGATCGGCTGTTGCGGCCGGCATTGGTCAGCGTCGCCAAAGGCTGACCAGTCAACTAGACCCGGGGGGACCAGGCATGATCATCGTAGTCGCACGCGCCGAATTCGATCCCGACCAGATCGATGCCTTGCAACCCGCCCTCGATGCGATGATGCGCGCGACCTGGGAAGAATCGGGTTGCCTGTCGTATTCGATGGCGGTCGAAAGCCGGGCGGAGGGAATTTGCACCATTGTCGAGCGTTGGGAAAGCGAGGCGGCATTGAAGGCGCACTTTGCAACACCACACATGGCGGCTTTCAATGCCGCCATCATGGGTCATGTCCGCTCGGTCGATGCCAAGCTTTATGATGTCACCGCTGAACGCGCGCTGGTGATCTGATCGACCGGTTTTGCTGGCGCGCTTTGCCCCGGTGATGACGCGGCGCGTTTGGCGATGATGTGGTTGACTGCCCAAGCGCCGATAGCCACACCAACCATGCCCATCGGACCCAGCCGCCGTGCCAGCATCGGCAGCGTGGCCCCAAGCGCCAAACCGGCCGGCCCGGCAGCGACACCGCCGATGGTACGTGCCACGGCACGACCCGCCACCGCCGTTACCACACGTCCCATAAGCGCCATGTCAACTCTCCAATCCTGATCGATATAAGGATATCAAGGGTTACCTGCACCCCCGGTCCTTACCGGAGGCAGTTGTCGATGCCTTCCTTGCCGATATAGCGTGCCGAGCGTTCGATGCGGCGGGCATAGCGTTTGACGAAGCGCCCGGGCGTCGCGGCGTTGCGCTTGATCGGTTGCGGCAGGATCGCGGCGATGCGCGCCGCCTGGCGCTGCGAGAGATTGGCAGCGCTGGTCTTGAAATAATGCTGGGCGGCGGCTTCGACACCATAGATCCCCGGGCCCATTTCGGCGACATTGAGATAGACCTCCATGATCCGCGGTTTGCCCCAGATCACTTCGATCAGGACGGTGAACCACGCCTCCAGTCCCTTGCGGACATAAGAGCGCCCGGGCCATAAAAAGGCATTCTTTGCCGTCTGCTGCGAAATGGTCGAGCCGCCGCGCAATTTCTCGCCGCTCGCGTTGCGCCATGCCGCTGCCTCCATCGCGCTGAAATCAAAGCCACTGTGGGCGCAGAAGCGTGCGTCTTCGGCGCCGATGGCGGCACGTGGTACGCTGCGGGCGATCCGCTCGAGCGCCATCCATTCGCGTTCGACATGGTGGCCGGCAATAGCATCGCGCGCCATCGGCCACGTCAGCGGCACGGGCACGAAGCGATAGGCGGCAACCCAGACGACACTGACCAGCACGAAGAGCAGGACGAGCCGAACCGTCCAGCCGATGAGGCGGGAGATGATGCTGCGGCGGCGCGGTTGTGCTGGCACTTTTCCTCCCAAGACGCCGCAATTGGCGGTGTCGGGCGCTAAACGTCAATCACCGATGGCGCCGCAGCGCCACAAATCAGGTGAGTTCGGGTAGCATCCGCCGTTCCAGCGCCAGGTCATGCATCGCCTTCGACAGTTTTTCGAACGCCCGCACCTCGATCTGCCGCACGCGTTCGCGACTGATGCCGTAGTATTGCGACAATTCCTCTAGCGTTTCCGGCTCGTCGATTAGCCGGCGCTGGGTGAGGATATGCTTTTCGCGGTCATTGAGCGCCGCCATTGCCGCCGACAACAACTCGTGGCGCTGGTCGCGTTCCTGTTCATCGGCCAGCATTTCGTCCTGCAGCGGCCCGGTATCGGCGAGCCAGTCCTGCCATTCGCCTTCGCCATCCTCGCGCAGTGGCGCGTTGAGCGACGTGTCGCCGCCCATCGCCATGCGGCGGTTCATGCTGACGACTTCATCCTGAGTCACCCCCAGCGTCGTGGCGATGCTTTCGACCTGCTGTGGGCGCAAATCGCCATCTTCCATGGCGTTGAGCTTGCCCTTGAGCCGGCGCAGGTTGAAGAACAGCTTTTTCTGGGCGGCGGTCGTGCCGATCTTCACCAAGCTCCACGAGCGCAGGATATATTCCTGGATCGAGGCCCGGATCCACCACATCGCATAGGTAGCAAGGCGGAAGCCCTTTTCGGCATCGAACTTCTTGACGCCCTGGATCAGCCCGATGTTGCCTTCGGCGATCAACTCGGCGACCGGCAGGCCATAGCCGCGATAGCCCATGGCGATCTTGGCCACGAGCCGCAGATGGCTGGTGACCAGCTTGGCGGCCGCTTCGGGATCCTGATGCTCCTCCCAGCGCTTGGCGAGCATATATTCCTGCTCGGGCGCCAGCAGCGGAAACTTGCGGATTTCGGCGAGGTAGCGATTGAGCCCGTCTTCACCGCCAAGGGCAGGAATCGAAGTGCGGACAGCGGGTACATTGGCCATCGATTTATCCTTCCTGGTCATTCGAAAGACGACCGATCAACTCCACTATATCAGTTGGGAGGGCCGATTCGAAAGACAGTTTTTCTTGGGTAAGTGGATGTACGAACCCCAGCGTCGCCGCGTGCAGCGCCTGCCGGGCAAAGCCCAGTTCCTGCATAACGGCCGAAAGGCTGCCAGGGTTGCGTCCATAAGTGGCGTCGCCCAACAGGGCATGGCCGATGGACGCCATGTGAACGCGGATCTGGTGCGTGCGGCCGGTTTCCAGCCGGCATTCGACTTGCGCGGCGTGGCGCAGGCTGCGCACGCTGCGGTAGTGTGTGACAGCCCGCTTGCCGCGGCCTTCCGGCACGATAGCAATTTTCTGGCGGTTGGCGGTGGAGCGCGCCAGGGCTGCTTCGATCCGGCCTGCCGGCGGCGTCGGATGGCCCGCGACGATGGCGGTATAGCGGCGCTCGACAGTGTGCGCGGCAAACTGGCGCGACAGGAATTCGTGCGCCGGGTCGGTCTTGGCTACGACGAGCAGTCCCGATGTGTCCTTGTCGATCCGGTGGACGATGCCCGGCCGTGCCACGCCGCCGATGCCCGACAATCGCCCAGCGCAATGGTGGAGCAGGGCATTGACCATGGTGCCATCATAATTGCCTGCCGCCGGATGGACGACGAGGCCCGCCGGCTTGTCGACGATGAGCAGGGCGTCGTCTTCATGGACAATGGTCAGCGGAATATCCTGCGCCACGGTTTCCGAAGCCCGCGGTTCGGGAATGACCAGCTTCAGGGCTTCGCCGCCCTTGACCTTTAATTTGGGGTCCCACAGTACCCCGGTGCTACCCGATACCCGACCACCCCCGACCAGCGCCTTCAACCGCTCTCGGCTGTGCTGGGGCAGCGTGATCGCCAGCGCGCGATCGAGCCGCAGCCCCGCAACGCTGGCCGGCAGAACAACATCAATCGACTTTTCGCCCACCATAACCTAGTCGATGTCGGCATGATCGTGGAAATTGCAAGCCGGGTAAGTGAAACCCTGTTGGCCGAAGCTGCCGGGGCCGGTGCTTGCGAATGCTGCGGCCTGCTGCTCGGCATGCCCGGGCTGATTGCTGCGGCGGTGCCGGCACGCAATGTTGCCGCCGATCCGGCGCGCAGTTTTGAAATCGAACCTGCCACGCTGCTGCGGACGCATCGGGAGGCGCGCGGCGGGGGGCAACAGGTGGTTGGCCATTATCACAGCCACCCCAACGGCCAAGCAGAACCCTCGGTGCGCGATGCAGCCCGCGCGGTTGCCAATGGCGAAATCTGGCTGATCATCGCGGCTGGCGCGATAACCGGCTGGCGCGTCGTCGACGGCGATCCCGGCGGTAGCGCCGTTCATGGCCGTTTCCTGCCGGTGACGCTGTCCCCGGCATCGGCGGCTGTCTGATGGCCAGCGGCGCGGTCAAATGGTTCGATGCCAGAAAAGGCTTCGGGTTCATTACCCCCGATCTTGGTCCTCGCGACGTGTTCGTGCACATCTCGGCCCTCAGTGCCGCCGGAATCGCGGAGCTGGTGCCGGGGGACCGGCTCGAATTTGAACTGGCGCAAAGCGGCGATGGCCGGCTCATTGCCTTCGGGCTGCGTTGTAAACCCGCCATCGACGACCGGGCAAACTCCTGATGTCAGACACGCTCGCTACCTTTTTGGTCAAGTGGCTGACGCATGATCTGGCCACGCCGATCGCGACGGTGATGACGGCGAGCGAACTGCTTGGTGATACCGCCGATCCTGAAATCAACGGCCTGGTCGGCGATGGTGCCAAACGGCTGGGTGCCAGGCTGCGGCTGATCCGCGCCGCGTTTGCATCGGGGGATGGCTTTATTGGTGGCGCCGCCTTTCGCAAGCTGATCAGCGAAGGCGTTGACGGTACGCCTCTTTCGTGGGCGATCCCGGCCGACGCTGCCGATCTGCCGGCGGCACTAATCGCCGGCGCGGCGCTGCTGATGGCCGATTTGCGGCGCGGCCAGTTGCTTACCATTGCGCCGGATAGCGTGCGCTGGGCAGGAGATGCGGCATTCCCCGGTCCGGTGGTGGCGGCACTGAGGGGGGCGCGCGCCAGTGATCCGCGTTCGGCTGTCGCCGAAATGCTGCTGGCCAACGCGGCATGTGCCGGGCTGACACTGACGATCGCCCCGGATGGTCTCGTCTGGCGCTGATCGTCGGATGCTCCCGGGCGATCGCCCATCGTCACGATCCCGGCCATTTCTGCATTCCCGGCCTGATTGCGATCCGCATGTTCAACTGTTGAAGAAACTGCTATGCGCTCCTGATCATTCCCTGTGGAGTTAAGCCGCAAGCGATGCGAATGCGGGACCTTGAAAAAGCGAGCGGAGTCGGGCGGGAAACCATCCGCTACTATATCCGCGAAGGCCTGTTGCCCGAACCGGATCGGGCGAGCCGCAATTCGGCTTTTTACAGCGACGACCATGTGCAGCGGCTGCGCGCCATCAAGCGCCTGCAGGAAGAACGCTTTCTGCCGCTCGCCGTCATCCGCACCCTTTTGGAAGCAGAAGGTGGCGACCGCTGGCTCGCAGCCGACGCGTTTCCAATGCTCGATGCCATGCTTGCGGCACGGCTGGGTGATGGCGCCGCGCGCGTGCCGGTCACGATGCTCGCGACGCAGTTGTCGGGCGGGAGCACCGCAATCGCCGAATTGCGCGATATCGGCATGATCAGCATCGATGCCGACGGCACCGTCACGGCGCGCGATGCGGCGATCGCGCATGCCGTGGATGATCTTGCCGAGATCGGCTTTACCGGTGAACTCGGTTTTGCCGGACAGCAGATGCGCTTTTATCTCGATTTCATCGAATGGGTGACCAATCAGGAAATGCGCCTGTTTCTTGAACGCA
>CAJAHV010000015.1 GCA_903939555.1 uncultured Alphaproteobacteria bacterium
CGTTCAGCTAACCGGTCCTAATTACTCTGATCACGCTTGTTAACTCCACCATCAACGACAACACTGATTTCCTGCACGGGATAACATCGTTCAAACCCAAATTCTGCCGCGCCGGCTTCATGGCTTGGTGGTCATAGCGCCTGTGACCCACCCGATCCCATCTCGAACTCGGCCGTGAAACCAGGCAGCGCCGATGGTACTATCGCTCAAGCGATGGAAGAGTAGGACGCCGCCAGGCCTTGCAGCCGGCGCAGCACGGATTTGGAAAACCCATTCATATGTTACAGCTTTTGAAGCACACGCCCAAGTTTCCTTGCGGCGTGTTTTGCTTTTGTCGCGGGGTGGAGCAGCCCGGTAGCTCGTCAGGCTCATAACCTGAAGGTCACAGGTTCAAATCCTGTCCCCGCAACCAGCATTACATAACACCCGTCCGGGCTATCGCCCAGGCGGGTGTTTTCACTTGTGCTCATGCTGAGGATAAGGGCGCGGGTTCAAGCCGTTTGCGCGGATTTTCTTGTTGTCTGTGCCGCTGGGGTTTCCACCGACGGCGCAGTCGGCGCCGCTGATGCCGAGGTCGTGCGATCCCGTGCACGGATCGCGAGGTCGGCAGTTGGCCATTCCTCCCCCACCAATGCGAGTAGCGCATTGGCATCAAGGATATGGATCGAGTTGCGCCCGCAACACGAAACGATGCCACTGCGTTCCATGGCGCGGATCGTTCGGCTGACAGTGTGCGGTGTCATCCCGAGGTGGTCGGCGATATCATCGCGGTTCATTGGGAGCGGTAATTTCCCCTCCTTCCCGATACGCATCGAAATGCTGATCAGGAAGGCGGCCAGCCTTTCGGCGGCGCTGCTGCGGCCGAGCAGGAACAGGCTGGTCTGGGCAGCCTCCAGTGCCCGGCGCAACGGCAGGCCCGCAACCTGTGGTTGATTGTTATCATATGATGTCAGGCTCGGATGGCCGCACAGCAGCGTATCGGTCAACGCGTCGGCCATTTCGAGGCGGCGACCGGTCGCGACGCCGATGACATCGCCGGCAAAGAAGAAGCCTGTCACCCGGCGCCCGCCATCGGCGCGGATACGACAGGTTCGAACCGCGCCCGACAGTATCTCGAACCAATGTCCGACGCGATCGTTCTGGGCATAAATGGTGCTGCCCTTCTCATGCCGCACCTTGAATTCGCCGTTGCGGTTCTGCGGTATCGGTATGTGGCTGATGTCGCCCATGATCTGCCCTCCAGTCGTTGTCAGATTTGAATGTGCTGGCACACGCCGGCAATACGTAACGGCTACAATGACAAGCCGCGGTGGTTTTGGTGTGGATGCGTGCTCAGCGGGGACCTGCCACCAGCAACCTGGCATATGTTGCAGCGTGGCGTCGCTGTGCCACCAGCCCAGTCAGCGATAGTCGCGCAGCCATTCGCCAAGTTCGTGCGGTGTCAGCGCCGTCAGGTCCTTGCCAATCTCGTGGAGGGTCACCTTCGCCGGGTGGTGGCGGCAATATTCGCGCAAGTCGCCCAGCACGCGGGGCGGGGCGACCAGCACCAGTTCACCGCCATCGCCAACCGCAGCGAGCGCCTTGTCCAGCGCATCGCGGCAAAACCTGTCCTCCCGCTGCTGGTGCCGATCGGTCGCTTCATGGGCGCTGCGTGATGGGCTGCCGCTTTCGAAACTGCGGCCCGGCGGGTGCGCATCGAGGACATGGGTGCGAGGATTGTCTAGCTCGGCAGAATGCAGGCTTTCCAGTTTTATTTCCACCGTTTGGCCGCGGTTGCGATATAGCCGCATGCGTCCACCATCTACGGCAAGAACAGTCGCACCATGGGGCAACAGCATCGTCAAAATCTCCCTGCAGGTCGTGATACCGGGTCGGGCACACCGCTCTCATTCGGACTGCATTGCCCACCATCGCCAACTCGCGCCTGATAATGGCAAGAATGACCGCTGGCGGCGTCCTGCCCAATCCGTAGTTTCACGGGGTGTTTGTCGTAATGCCCTCATCGGTTGCCGGCATTTCCCCCCGTCTTGTGCAAAGCCGGTGTCCGGGGAGACCGCTTGATGGCCTTTCAACGGCCAGAGGCGTGGTGGTGCGGCCCCGCCAAGGCGAGGCGCGGATCAGCATTTATACCCTTCGACAAGGCCGTAATGTCACGAATGGCGAGCGCCGTCAGATCGGCCGGGCGGCGGCCAGCAGTCGCACCACTTCATCATCTTGGGTCTGCTCGAAATTTGTATAATAACTGCCGACCGAGTGGAAGAATTCCGGCTGCCACAAGCAGACAACCTCGTCGCATTCGCTGCGCAACGCGGTAATCACCTCTGAAGGGGCAACCGGCACCGCAAGTACGATCCAGTGCGCACCGGACTTGTGCAGGGCCTTCAGCGCAGCCTTTACAGTGCCGCCGGTGGCGATGCCATCGTCGACGACGATGACTGTCCGCCCGGCGATCGGAACCGGCAGATCGTCGCCCATGTAGCGCTGGCGTCGCCGGTCGATTTCGGCGAGCTGGCGGCGCACCTCCTCCTGGATATATGCGGCGCTGGGCGCCAGCTGGTGGACAATCTCCTCGTTGAGCACCATCTGTGGGTTCGCTCCGTCGACAATCGCGCCGATGCCCAGTTCGGGCTGGCCGGGCGCGCCCAGCTTTCGCACGAACAGCAGGTCGAGATCAGCATTGAGCGCCGAGGCGACTTCGGCCGCCACCGGAACGCCGCCGCGCGGCAACGCAAGCACCAGAGGATTGGTGGCTGCCAGATGGCTCAGCGCGACGGCCAGACACCGTCCCGCATCCTGCCGGTCGCGAAATTCGGCAGGATCGTGCAGGTTCATGGTTCTTCGTTCAGGTAGCGGTTGAACCACAGCGCAGCGAGTTCGATCACGACGTCGAGCGTCTCCCCCTCCTCGAAAAGATGTGACGCGCCGGGTACGATGGCGAGTTCGCTCTCGCAGCGCATCTGGCGCAGCGCTACCCGGCTGAGATCAATCACCGGCCGGTCGAGACTGCCGACCACGAGCAGCGTCGGCGCCCTTACCTTGGCCAGTGCTACCGCGCCGGCCAGATCCACCCGACCGCCCCGAGAAACAATGGCTCGGGCGCGCGAACCCGGCGCGGCGGCGGCGAGCAAGGCAGCGCCTGCGCCGGTACTGGCGCCAAAGAAACCAAGCGGCAAGCTCGCCAGTTCCGACATCGCGCGCGCCCATTCGGCCGCAGCCGTCAGTCGCGTGGCGAGTAGCGGAATGTCGAAGACGTTGACGCGATCGGCTTCCTCCTCGCTCGTCAGCAGGTCGATCAACAGGGTGGCAAGGCCGCGCTGGCGCAGCCCGGCGGCGACATGATTGTTGCGCGGGCTCAACCGGCCGCTACCGCTGCCGTGCGCGAACACGACAAGACCGGTGGCTGCCGCCGGAATGCCGAGCACGGCCGGCAGGCCGATGGTGCCGACATGTACCTGCCGGATGGGGGGTTCGAGGAGCGCCATCGTCACAGCCCGAACGGCCAGGTTTCGGGGGCGCCTTGCGGGCGTTCACGACCCAGCGGCGTCACTGCCGTTGTCTGTTCGAACCATACATAAGCGTCAAACTGGTCGCTCAGCACGGCTTCGAAATAATGGCTCGATCGCTCGCTTTCGGGCCGATAAACGACGCCGATGGCCCGCTCGAGCAGCGGCATGCGCAATCGATCGGCAAGCTCGCGTTTGTCGTCGCCACGCCAGTCAGTCAGGCTGCGGGCGATGCCGGTTTGGCGAAAGCTGTGTTCATGGCTGTCAACGCGCGCCGGCCGTACGGTCATCACCCGCATATCGTCGCCCCACTCAGCGGCGGCGGCCACTGTGCCGGTATCGGTGCCGAAGCCGATCAGCACAGCATCATCGCCATAGGTCCGCCGGCATAATTCGCCGATATTGAATTCGCCCTGCCACCCCATGCTGGTGGCGGCGGCGTAACCGATATGGCTGTTGTGCGCCCAGATGACGGCGCGGGCGCCATCACCGCGATGCGTGAGCACCGCCTGCAACGTATCGAACATATGCCGGTCACGCAGGTTCCAGCTCATTGTCGAGCTCTGATACATGGCGCGGTAGTAACGCTCGGCAGCGCGGACGATATTGGCATTCTGCACGGCATCGAACCAGCGCTCGCCATCGTCGCCGAGATATTCGAGCCGATTGTGAAGCAG
>CAJAHV010000016.1 GCA_903939555.1 uncultured Alphaproteobacteria bacterium
ATGATACACGAGTTGAGCAAACCACGTGGCTCCAAGCGGGCCAGAACACGTGACCAGCTACTGGTTTCGGCGCAGGCGCTGCTGATGGAGCAAAATGCGGCGGCGCTGGGCATTCGCCAGATCACCGATCATGCCGGCGTGGTTCACGCGACTTTTTATAACTATTATCAAGATGTTACTTCCTTGATCGCTGATCTTGCTGAACTTCTGGGCGCCAGCCATGCGGCGACAATCGCCAGTTCGCTCACGGGCGTGTCTGATCCAGCCGTGCGTTTTGCCCGTATCACACGCCAGACGCTGCGAATGGTCACGCAAGAACCCGGGTTGGGACGGCTGATCTTTGATGTCGGGCTGCCTGCCGACAGCCTCGTTTCGGAACTGCGCTTGCGGCTGAAGCTTGATCTTGCTGAAGGCCAGCGTCTTGGTCGCTTTCGCCTGTCGGATGTCGATCTGGCGGCAAGCATGGTATCCGGGGCAATCAGCGGCTTGGCGCTCGATCTGCATCGGCAGATCTTGCCCGTCGCCATGATCGAGCCGGCAACGACGCGCTTGCTCGAACTTCTGGGGCTTGATCCCGAGGCGGCAGCGGCGCTGGGCCATGAAATGGTGGTTTGCCCGCCCGCCCCGGCGCTGCCTATGCGCTGGCTGGCGCTTGTTCCGGTCCGACCGGCTTATCAGGGAGACCGGCGATGACACCCAAGTTTGGCCGTGGCCGCACCATCGCCCGTGGCGAGGATGGCTTTGAAGCGGCGCTGCTTGGCACCAGCTTCAATGCACATGATCCCGGCCGGCGGCCGGCGCTGATCGTGCAGGCCAATGACGAAGCCGAGGTGCTTGCTGCGGTCGCGCAGGCGCGCGCCGCGGGCCTCGCCATCGGCATCTGTTCCGGCGGGCACAGTTGGTCGCAGAACCACATCCGCGACGGCGGCATGCTTCTCGATATGTCGCGCCTCGACAGTATTGCGATCGATGCGGGCAACAGCACGGCCATCATCGGGCCGGGCTGCCTTGCCGGCGATCTCGATGCGGCGCTGGCCAAGCAGAAACTGTTTTTCCCAGTTGCCCATGCCTACACCGTCGGCATGGGCGGCTTTCTGCTGCAAGGGGGCTTTGGCTGGAACAGCCGGGCTACGGGGATGGCCTGCCAGAGTGTCATCGGCATCGATGTCGTGCTGGCTGACGGCAGTCTGGTGCATGCCAGCGAAACCGAAAATCCCCAATTGCTGTGGGCGGCACGCGGCGCCGGCCCTGGCTTTTTCGGGGTTGTTGTCCGTTTTCACCTGAAACTGCGCCCGCGCCCCCGCTATGTCGGCATGAAAGCCCAGGTGTTCCGTATCCGGCATCTTGAAGCGGTCATGAGCTGGGCGGATCGGGTCGGGCCCGATGTGGCGCCGTTCGTCGAGTTTCAGCTGGTCTTCAATCGCAAGGCGATGGGTATTTTTGCCCATGGTATCGAAATACTGACGCCGGTGCTGGCCGACAGCCACCGCGAAGCCCGTGCGGCCGTCGCCTTCATCGACAACAGTCCTGTCCGGCGATTGGCCAGTTTCACCCTGCCGCTGTTGCCGCTGTCGCTGGGTATGATGATGAAAGCCGGGGAACGGACGCTGTTCCTGCCCAATACGCGCTGGACGGCGGACAGCATGTGGATGAATACCCCTATCGATCCATTGTTGCCGGCCTTGCGGCGCATTGCCGATACCCAGCCGGGCGCTCCGAGTCATGCCCTGTGGCTGAACTGGAATGCGCCGCCATCACGCCCGGACATGGCCTTTTCGTTGGAGGCCCGCACCTATCTCGCGCTTTATGGGGGCCTGCGCGGGTCGACATCGACGCCGCGAGATGAAAGCTGGGCCACCGATCACATGCGCGCTCTGCAGGCGGACAGCATCGGCATCCAACTGGCCGACGAAAACCTTGGGCGGCGACCGGCAGCCTTCATGGCCCCCGCCAATCTCGCGCGGCTCGATGCCCTGCGCGCGCATCATGATCCCGAAGGCCGCTTCAACCCCTATATGGGCCGCGTCGCATGATCGCCAGCAAGGCATTGCCCGGGCGCTATCTGGGCTATCGTCAGGACGAACAGGCCAGAGCATTCGCGCGCTTCTTCAATCCGGCAATGGCGCCGCTGGCACCCCATGTCTGCGCCGCGCTCGATCGTGGCGGTGTTCCCGACGTGCTGCTGCCAGGGTTTGAGGACGCGGCGGCAAATCTGTTCGGCAGCGCGCCGGTACTCGAGAACGGCTATGTGCTGACCAGCGACGGCGGCCTGCGGGTCAGCGTGCGCACGCCAATGCCCGGTGTCACCCCGGCCATGATCGACTGGTGGTTTGGCTGGCACGGCGATGATGCCGCCAAATACAAGCTTTGGCACCCGCAGGCGCATGTCCATGTCGGGTGGCGGGAAACGCCGCCAGCCGGCACGACCGGCCGGGCGCTTTACATCGGGCAAACGTCGCTGGTTGACGAATATATCGGCAGTACATTGGTCCGTGGTGCGATCCGCTTTGTGTCGCCGCGCTTGCTGGGTTTCAGCGATAACAGCCTTGACGACGATCGCCAGGCCACCATCGTTTGTGCCCGCATCGGCCTTGGCGATGCGCCGATCGACATCGGCTATCTTGCCCATCATGTCCGCGCCGTGGCCGGGGGTAGCGAAATGCGCTCGCGCTTCTGGATGGGCGGCCGGCACATTGGCGGCCGCAACCTGTTCGGCGGCGTGGCGGCTGCGGTTGCCAGACGCGTGCTCCGCCTGACCGAAAGCGATGCGCGCGCGCTGTTGGTGCATTGCGCCGAAGAAATGCCGCATCTGGCGGGCCTTCTGCCTGCCTTGCACGCCGAATTTTCCGGTCGCGACTTGGTCAACGCCAGCATCTCCATTGTGACGAAATAGGCAAGACCATGCGGATATTATCCATCGCCGCTATCGGGCTGATGATCGTCGTGGCGGCTGCTGCGTTCATTGGGGCTCGACCGCGATCGGTGCGCGTACCGCCGCGTCCGGCCCCGACAACGCCGCTGCGCACAACGCTTGCCATCGCGTTGCCAGAGCAGGCACTGACCTTTGCCCGATTTGGCGAAGGCGCTGCCGCGCAGACATTTGTGGTGCGCCGGTATCAAGACGGCGTGGTCAGCGGTGTCGACCTGGCGCCGTTGTTGCAGCCCGGCGAGGATGCCATCGCGGCCTATAACCGGCTCGGTTACGAGGCAATTGCCGCGTTCGTCGCTGCTGCCAAGACCAGCGTCAGCTATGAAGCAGCTACGCTCGCGGTGCCGGTCGATTTGCGCGCCGTGCATGCGGCGGTCGCCACCAATTATCCCGAGCATGCCGATGAAGCCGAGGTCGAGGACGGCCCGTTCATGTTCGCCAAGATCGCTCAGCCCACGGCTTCGCGGGCCGCGATCCCGGCCAGTCCGGGGCTGCTTGATTATGAGGTCGAGCTTTGTTTTGTCACGCTCTCAGACTTGCCGGTCCTGGCGGCTGCGACTGGCGCCAAGGCCATCAAGGCAATCAAGGGCGGGCTGCTTTTGTGCAATGATGTCACCGATCGAGCCGCCTTGTTGCGCGGGGTCGATATCAGCGACATTGCCTCGGGCAAGGGCTTTACCAATGGCAAGAGCGGTGCCGGCTTCCTGCCTGTCGGGGAACTTTTCATCGTGCCGCGAGACCTGAAGGCATTTGTAGCGCCGCTGGAGCTTCACCTGTCCGTCAATGGTGAGGAACGCCAACACAGCCGGGTTATCAACTGGATCTGGGATCTCGACCGCTTGCTTCTCGAATCCGCGAAGCGGCGTGGTGTCAACTGGACCTGGCGTGAAGGCAGCGCGCGGCTGCCGGTCAGCAACGAGGGTATATTACCCGATCGCACACTGGTGTTGGCCGGGACACCGGCCGGCACGATTTTCAAGGGACCGGGCCCGGCCACCTTCATCCGCGGCATCGCAGACTGGATCAAAAGCTTCGGCAAGGGCGGCATCGTCGCGGCGATCGTCGAGCGGACGATTGCCGATGACCATGCCTCTGGCGGCTATCTGCAACGGGGGGATGTGGTGACCATCCGGGTCGATCAATTGGGCACGCTGGAGAACCGCGTCGAATGATGCCTGCGGGTGTTTAGCGCTCGCTGACCCGGCGACCTCGCGCTGGCACGCATTTGTCCGCCAATTACCCGAGATCGGCCGGAGAATTCTAGAACGGCAGCAGTGCCAGCCGTTTTGGCGCACTCGCTCGCCAACTGCGGTTCAGCCAGTCCTCGATATGCGCCCAGTCAGTGGTGCCGGTATCGAGGCGGATGCCGACCCAGCCCGATGCACCGAGATAGGCCGGGCGGTAATAGCGATCGGGATCATTCTCGATCAGTTGCGCCTGTTCCTCGACGCCGCTGGCCTTGACGAGCAGCGCGGTGATGTCGTCGCCGTGGTGGTTCTGCTGGAAATAGGCGAAGAACTTGCCGCCGCGCACGAAAAAGCCGGGGGCGCCGTGGGAGCGTTTCTCCTCGGCTGCGGGGAGCGCCAGCGCCAGCGTGCGAACGCGGCCGAGCAGCGCTTCGGGCGCTCGCTCGGCGCGTACCAGATCAGCCAGCACCCGCGCGTAAAGCTGATGTTCGGCATAATGCACCCGGTTGGCGAGCGACGCGGGCGTGTCGCCAGACAGCACCGCGACGCGCGTCTGCCCCAGGATCGGGCCGTCATCGAGTTCGGGGGTAACAAGGTGGACGGTGCAGCCGGTGACGTTTTCGCCCGCTTCCAGCACCGCCTCATGGACATCGAGGCCCTTGTGCGCAGGCAGCAGCGAGGGATGGATGTTGAGGCAGCGGCCCTGCCATTTTTCCACAAACGTGTCCGACAAAAGCCGCATGTAGCCGGCCAGCGCGACATATTCGACGCCATGGCGGGTCAGCTCGGCATCGATGATCGCATCGTATTCGGCGCGTTTCAGGCCCTTGTGCGGCTGCGCGAAGGTTGCCACGCCTTCGCCGTGCGCCAGCGCCAGGCCGGGGGCATCGGGGTTGTTCGAGGCGACGAGCACGATCTCATAGGGGCAATCGGGGGCCTGCGACGCATAGAGCAGCGCCGCCATGTTGGAGCCGGTGCCCGAAATGAGCACGCCGACACGGGCGCGCTCAGCCATCATGGCTCGCCGTCCAGGCGGCAGCCGAGCCCCAGCTGCCGGCGGCACCAGTGACATCGCAACCCTTCGTACCGGCCTCGATGCGCCCGATGACACTGGCGCTTTCGCCGGCAGCGGCAAGTGCGGCAATGACCGAATCGGCGTCGGCGGCAGCCACGACCATCACCATGCCGGTGCCGCAGTTGAAGGTGCGCGCCAGTTCGCCCGGCGCGATATCGCCTTCGC
>CAJAHV010000017.1 GCA_903939555.1 uncultured Alphaproteobacteria bacterium
CGACCGACTCTGGGTCGGAAGCGGTCATTCCGGGTTCGGCCCGACACCTGCCATATAGTGATGATGCACGTGATAGGGTCGCAGATTGTCCTGAGCCGCTCGACATTTTCCGCTCTATCCTACAGGGAGCGTCTCTGCCGTAAAGGCCCTTCTGTTCGCTCTTTGAAGTCACTTGCATCTCACACGCGCACGAACGCCGCCTCGCAAATCCGGCACCGAAAAAACGCAAAACTGCATTCGGCGTGACTTTCGTGACTTACTTAACCTTCGCTGCCGGAAGGCCCGCCTGCGACCCTCAGACGGTGAAGCTTTCGCCGCAGCCGCAGCTGCCCTTGGCATTGGGGTTTTCGAAGACGAAGCCGGCGGCGAAATCGTCTTCCTTCCAGTCCATGCGGCTGCCGATCAAATACATCAGGCTGCCGCCATCGATAAACAGGGTGCCGCCCGGGGTGGCGACGGCTTCGTCGCCGGGCTTGGCAGCCTGGACATAATCTAGGCTGTAGGCCAGCCCCGAGCAGCCGCGCTTCGGCGTCGTTAACCGGACCCCGGCGGCCGGGACGGGGGCCTTGGCGATGATCTCGGCGATGCGGCGGGCGGCATCCTCGGTCACCGTGATTGGCGCGGGGCGCGGGCGGCGTGTAGCGACTACAGCCTCCATCACAGCATTCCCATTTCGAGCTTGGCCTCGTCGCTCATCTTGCCCGGGTCCCACGGCGGGTCCCAGACCAACGCAACTTCGGCCGAAGCGACGCCGGGTACACTCATCACCCGCATTTCGACTTCGCCGGGCATGGTTTCGGCAACCGGGCAATGTGGCGTCGTCAGCGTCATGGTGACGAGGCAATGAGCATCGGCGATCTCGACATTGTAGATAAGGCCGAGGTCGTAGATGTTGACCGGGATTTCGGGATCGAAAATCTGGCGCAGCGCAAGGATGACCTCGTCATACAATGACCCCCCCGGCGTTTCGGCGGGCGCGGTCTCCGGCGACGTTGTGTGGGGTTTTTGGGCAAGGAAGCCATCAAGGTAATCCGGCGCGCGTTCGGCGCCGAAACCGCCTTCGCCAGCGCGCAGCGGCGGCTGCTTGGGCACCGGCGTGGCCTCGCTGACTTCCTCGACCGAAAAGCTGCGTTCGCTCATCAATGGCTCCCCGCTGAACCGAAAATGCGTGTTACCCGTTCGATGCCGGCGACCAGCCGCGCGACATCATCGAGGTCGTTGTAGATACCAAAACTGGCCCGCGCCGTCGCCGGCACGCCGAGCAGCGCCATCAACGGCTGGGCGCAATGATGCCCGGCCCGAATGGCGACGCCGCTTTCATCCAATATGGTGCCGATGTCATGGGGATGCACCCCCCGAATCGCAAAGGACAGGATGCCGGCGCTGGCGTCCGGCCCGAACAGCGTCACCGAATTGATCTGCGACAGCGCGGCGCGCGCCGCAGCAACCAGCGCGGCTTCATGGGCATGAATGGCATGGATGCCAATGCTTTCGACATAATCGATGGCGGCGGCGAGCCCGATCACCCCGGTGATATGGGGCGTGCCGGCTTCGAAACGTTGCGGCGGCGGGGCGTAGGTGGTGCGCTCGAAACTCACCGTCTCGATCATCGCGCCGCCGCCTTGCCACGGCGGCATCGATTCGAGCAGTTCGGCCCGGCTCCACAGCACGCCGATGCCGGTGGGGCCATAAAGCTTGTGCCCCGACAGCACATAGAAATCGGCACCCAGCGCCTGCATGTCGAGCGCGAGGCGCGGTGCCGACTGGCAGCCATCGACCAGCAACAGCGCGCCGACGGCATGGGCGGCCCGGGCGATGCGCGCAATATCGGCGACGCCGCCGAGCACGTTGGAGACATGGGCGATGCTGACCAGCCTGGTTTGCGGTGTCAGCAGGCTTTCGAGCGCGTCCTCGTCGATGCGGCCATCGGCAGTCAGCGGCGCGACATCGATGATGATACCGCGGCGGTCGCGCAGCATCTGCCAGGGCACGATGTTGCTGTGATGCTCAAGCGCCGAGATGAGAATGCGGTCGCCGACCTGCAAGCGCTCGCCCCAGCTTTGCGCCACTAGGTTGATGCCTTCGGTGGCGCCGCGCACGAAAACGACTTCGTTCGGCGAGGCGGCGCCGATGAAGCGCGCCACTTTTTCGCGGGCTTCTTCAAAGCGCAGCGTCATGGTGGCGGAGCGTTCGTAAACGCCGCGGTGCACGGTGGCATAGTCCCGCCCATAGGCAGCAACGATGGCATCGATGACAGCCTGCGGCTTTTGCGCCGTGGCGGCGGTATCGAGATAAGCCCAGTTGCCGGCGAGACCGGGGAAATCGGCCTTGAGGCTGCGTTCCCGTAACGGCTGCGGGGCCATGGTCGCCGTACTCACAGCGCTGCCTCGAGCAGGGCCGTAACCTGTGCTTCGGCGGCTTCGCGCGCGGCGTCATCGGCAATGCTTGCCAGCGCGTCCGACAGGAAGGCCCGGGTCAGCAGCGCGCGTGCCGTGGCAGGCGGCAGCCCACGGCTTTCAAGGTAGAACAGCGCCGTCTTGTCGAGTTCGCCCACCGTCGCGCCATGCGCGCACTTGACGTCATCGGCAAAGATTTCCAGCTCGGGCTTGGCATTGGCGGTGGCACCGCGATCGAGCAGCAGCGCCTTGAAGCTTTGCGCCGCGTCGGTCTTCTGGCCAGCGCGCGCGACCGCCACCTTGCCGAGATAGGTCGCGGTAGCGGTGCCGCCAGCGACGCAGCGCACGATCTGGTTGCTGCTCGCTCCCGGCCCGGCGTGGCGGACGGTGGTGATGATCTCGAGCACCTGCTCGCCCCGGGCGATGATGACGCCGCCCAATTCGAAATGCGCGCCCTGGTGCAGCGTCACGTCGAGCGCGACGCGGCCATAGGCGCCGCCGCTGTTGATGATATGCAGGTCGAGCCGCGCCCCGGCCGCCAATGTGATGGCAAGCTGGCGGATTGTGGCGCTGCCGATGGCGGCGTCCTGCACGATCATGCGGCGGGCATGGTCCCCAGCGGCGACGTCGATCACTTCGGCTGCCACCGGCCAGGCACGTTCTACCGCCGCGATGTCGCTGTAGCGCCAGTCCTCGTCACGGCGGCTCGGCAGTGTTGACGATACTGACGCGAGGGCTGTCATGCCGCCATGCTCACATAACCGCCGCGTTCGAGTTCCTGCGCCAGTTCCGGCCCGCCGGTGCGCACAATCCGACCAGCGACCAGCACATGCACGAAATCGGGCACGACATAATCGAGCAACCGCTGATAATGGGTGATCAGCAGTGTCGCACGGTCTGGCGAGCGCATGCGGTTGATGCCATCCGACACGACGCGCAGCGCGTCGATGTCGAGGCCGCTGTCGGTTTCGTCGAGCACCGCCAGTTTCGGTTCGAGCACCGCCATCTGGACCATTTCGTTGCGCTTCTTCTCGCCACCCGAAAAGCCCTGGTTGACGCTGCGCTTCATCATCTCGAACGGCAGGCCGAGCGCTTCGGCGGCGGCCTTGGCGAGCTTCATGAACTCGGCGCCGGAGGCTTCGGCTTCGCCGCGCAGGTGGCGCTGCGCATTGAGCGCGGTGCGCAGGAACATCAGGTTCGACACGCCGGGAATCTCGACCGGATATTGCAGCCCCAGGAACACGCCGGCGGCGGCGCGTTCGTGCGGCGCCATGGCGAGCAGGTCCTGCCCGAGAAAGGTCACACTGCCGCCGGTGACTTCATAACCGGCGCGGCCGGCGAGCACGTAGGACAGGGTCGATTTGCCGGCGCCATTGGGCCCCATGATGGCATGGACTTCGCCGGCATTGATGGTCAGCGACAGGCCATTGAGGATCGGTTTGCCGTCAACGCTGGCATGAAGATTGTCGATGATGATCACGAAGCAGCTTTCTTTGGCGCAGCGGTTGGCGGGGCACCGGCGGCGCCCGCCGATTGCCGGCGGAAAATGGTCAGGACGGTCTGCTGGCGCAATTCATCCTCGATCGTGGCGACCGAGGCTTCGGCTACGGCCTTGGACTGGGCGATGGTGAACTTGGGATGACCGATCTGGTGGAAGGCAATGACATCCGCCATCAGGGCGTTGCGCTTTTCCTTGCAGGCGAGGACGACGCGGTTGGCCAGCGTGCCGGCGGCTTCGTCGCCCACATCGATGTTGCGCGCGCCATCCTCGATGCAGGTGTCATAGAGCTTGGTTGCGGCATCGACCTGCTTTTTCTGGGCTTCGCCCTCGGTGGGGCCGCGCACCGGAGATGGCGAACAGGCCGCCAGTGCAAGGGTAAAAATGGCGATCAGGGGCTTGGCGTTCATCCTACGGATCCTTCGAGTGAGATCCCCAGTAGTTTTTGTGCCTCGACTGCAAATTCCATAGGTAGTTGCCTCAGGACTTCCTTGCAGAAGCCGTTGACGATCAAGGTCACCGCCGCTTCGGTGTCCAGCCCGCGCGATTGGGCATAGAAAAGCTGGTCGTCGCTGATCTTCGATGTCGTCGCTTCATGCTCGATGATCGCCGAAGGATTGCGCACTTCGATATAGGGCACGGTGTGCGCGCCGCACTCGGCCCCGAGCAGCAGCGAGTCGCACTGCGTATGGTTGCGC
>CAJAHV010000018.1 GCA_903939555.1 uncultured Alphaproteobacteria bacterium
GGTTCCATCAACGGCGAAGTCAGCCGCATTTCGCCCGATGCTGTCGTCAACGAACGCACCGGCGCCAGCCATTTCAGCGTGCGCATCACAACCAGCGACACCGCATTGAAAGACCGCGATGGCACCCCGCTGCCGATCGGTCCCGGCATGGTCGCAGAGGTCAGCTTTACCGGCCGCCAGCGCTCGATCTTGTCCTATTTGTTCGCGCCGGTGACCGAGCTGACCCAGAATGCCTTCAGGGAGCGCTAAATGGCCGCCAGGCCATCCCAGACGAGTTTGATGCCGACCACCAGCATGAGGATATGGATGATCATGTAGAAATTTACCGCATCGACCTTTTTCACCAACAACACCCCGATCCAGGTCGACGCAATCGCCAGCGGCATCAGCACCAGCGCGGTTTGCAGATTGACGGCGCTGAACTGCCCCAGCGCCGAATAAGCCGGCACCTTCATCAAGTTGACGACGGCAAAGAAGATCGCGCTGGTGCCGATAAAGCGGTCGCGCTCAAGCTTCAGCGGCACGACATGCATCTGAAACGGCGGGCCACCGGCATGCGCAATCTGGCTGCTGAACCCGGCGGCGGCGCCCATCGCGACGCCGCGCCACGCCGTCGCCACGCTGGCAACCGCCCCGGCGCCGGCGCGCATCCGCTGCACCGCGAACACCAGCGTGATCACCCCCACCGCCAGTTCGACCATTGACACCGACACCAGAGCTGCCAGCCCATAGCCAGCGCCGATGCCGAGCGCCGCGCCGGGCAGCATCTGCCACAACAACCTGTCATCGCGGTCGCGCCGGAATACCCAGACGCTGACGACATCCTGCACCAGCAGGATCGGCAACAGGATCGCGGCGGCCTGTACCGGCGAGATGACCAGCGCCATCAACGGTACGCCCAATATACCGATACCGGCAAAGCCACCCTTGGCCAGCCCGAGCAGGATGACAGCAGGGATCGCAGCGAGATAGAAATAGGGGTCGGCCAGCACCGCCGCCAAGGACACGCTTTGGCGCTGCGAGGCAAGCGCCTCGACCAAGTTTCGCGCCTGTCGGATTATAGGGCAACGGGTAATAGTAATCGGTGCCAAGCCGCGATGCGCGCACACAGCAGCGCCGCCGGTCAGCCGCAGCGTGAAGACCGTCATCAAACCGGGTCGAAAATCATTCTCTAGTGCTGACTGATCTCAACGACTTCCAGATTGGATTGCCAGTTTGGCCACGGCAGTTCCAGCCGCCAGCGCCCCGGCCCGAGCGTATGCAGAACACCAACCTGATCACGCGCTGGATCAGCGGCATAGGCAATCACTCGCATTTCCCCAGCTAGCGATTTCGAGCCCAGGAACACCATGCGGTCATCATCGGGATAGAGTGTGCCGCCAATACGCTGCTGGCCGGCGAATTGTTCGAACCACAACAGGCTGCCGCGCGCGCTTATACGGCACGGCTGCGCATCGGCCAGCGCGAGCGCTGGTGCCGTGGTCGGGGCATCGCTGCGCACACCGAGCTTGAGCGTACGGCATTGATAATCACCCGGCGTCGGCATCCGGCCTGGCACCGCCGCATCGGCCACCGCCAGCGGCCCAGCAGCCACCAGCGCCGCCGTCTCGCCGGCCGCCGTTGCCTGATTGAGTGCGCGGGTCCATGCCGCCCAGAGCCCGGCGAGCCGCTTGCGATCGGCCTCGGTGATCTGTTCCTGCCAGCTCCGGGCGCGCAGGTCGGACGCGCTGGCCACACCGGGCAGGTCGCCGCCACACGCGGAAAGGGCAAGCAACACGACCAGCAGGGCAACCGCACGCCGCATGATCATGCTCCCAACATGTTGCGGACGAAGCCGGCCAGCCCCAATTGCCGCTTGCGGCGCAGGCGTTCGGCATAAAGGATCGAGCGGATTTCGCCGAGGCAGACCTCAGCGTCGTCGTTGATCAGGATATAATCATATTCGCCCCAGTGGCTGATCTCGTCGCGCGCCCGCGCCATGCGCCCGGCGATGACATCGGCCGGATCGGTGGCGCGCCCGGTCAGCCGGCGTTCAAGCTCGGCGAGATCGGGTGGCAGGATGAAGACGCGCACCAAGTCACTCGCCGCATCGGTCTGCTGCAACTGCTGGGTACCCTGCCAGTCGATGTCGAACAGCACGTCGCGACCGGCGTGCAGCGCACCCTCAACCGGCGCGCGCGGCGTGCCATAGCGGTTGCCGAAAACGGTGGCCCATTCCAGCAGTTCGTCACCGGCCACCATTTCGGCAAAGCGTTCGGGCGAGACGAAGTAATAATCGACACCATCAATCTCCCCCTTACGCGGCGGGCGCGTGGTGGCGGAAACCGACAGGGTGATGCCGCTGTCTTCGGCGAGCAGCCGGCGCGACAAGGTAGTCTTGCCGGCGCCCGATGGCGAGGACAGCACGAACATCAGCCCGCGACGGGGCGGCGCGTGCGAGGCGTGGCGCAGGAATTCGGTCATGGCGCTGCGTTAGCGGGTTCGGGGGCCGGCGTCACCTGCCGCACTGCAACCGATGTCACACCATTGCTTCCGGCCGCACCAGCCGCCGGAAGGTCGCTTCGTCGATCAGCCCGAGCGCCAGGCAGGCTTCGAGCAAGGACGAACCATCGTGATGGGCCTTCTTGGCGATGGCGGCGGCCTTTTCATAGCCGATCACCGGCGCCAGCGCTGTCACCAACACAAGCGAGCGTTCGATCAGTTCCGCCAGCCGTCCGCGATTCGGCGTCATGCCGTCGACACAGCGCAGCCGGAACGAATCGATCGCATCGCCGAGGATCCCGATGCTGCCGATGATATTATGGGCGATGAGCGGCTTGAAGACGTTCAATTGCAATTGCCCCTGCAAGGCGCCGACCACCACGGCATGGCCATTGCCGATCACCTGGGCACAGACCATCGTCAGCGCCTCGCATTGCGTCGGACTGACCTTGCCGGGCATGATCGAACTGCCGTGTTCGTTTTCGGACAGCGCCAGTTCGCCGAGCCCCGAGCGCGGGCCACTACCGAGCAGCCGCAGGTCATTGGCGATCTTGGTCATGCCGACGGCGACAGTGGTCAGCATGCCGGCTACCTCGACCATCGTGTCGTTGGTCGCCAGCGCCTCGAACTTGTTGGGCGCGCTCACCCACGGCACGCCGCCGGTCAGCTCGGCGAACGCTGCGACAAATGCCTGCGCAAAATCCTTCGGGCGCATTCAGCCCGGTGCCGACCGCGGCGCCACCCTGCGCCAGCCGCGACAGCCGCGGCCAGAGTGCAACGATACGATTGGCATTATACTCGCAGGTCTGCGCCCAGGCCGAAGCTTCCTGCCCCAGCGTCATCGGCACCGCGTCCTTCAACTGGGTGCGGCCGATCTTGATGATCACGGCCCATTCCGCCTGCTGGTAGCGGAACAGCGCCGCCAGCGCCCGCAAAGCGGGCAACAACCGCCCGCGCAATTCGAGCGCGACGACGACATGCATGGCCGTGGGAAAGGTATCGTTCGAGCTTTGCAACCGATTGACATGATCATTGGGGTCGACCGGCGTCTTGCCGCCGCACACCCCGGTCAGTATCTCGTTGGCGCGCCCGGCAATCACTTCATTGGCGTTCATGTTGGTCTGGGTACCGCTGCCGGTCTGCTAGACAACGAGCGGAAACTGGTCGTCATGCCGGCCCTCGGCGACTTCGCTAGCGGCAGCCTCGATGGCGTCGGCGAGTGCCGGATCAAGGCCATGCGCCCGGTTGACCCGCGCCGCCACCTGCTTGATGCGGACCTTGATGCGGACGAGCGCGTGGATGATCGGCAAGGGCATCTTGTCATGCCCGATGGGAAAATTGCCGATGCTGCGCTGGGTCTGGGCGCCCCAATAGGGGCTGGCCGGGACTGCGATGGGACCGAAACTGTCAGTTTCGGTCGGGTTCACTTCTTCCGAAAGCGATCGAGCGTCACGACATTGCTGCCGGGTTCAATTGGTTTCGGAGGCTCGGGCTCCGGCGCGGGTTCGGTCACCAGCTCGCCCTCTTTGGGCGCGAACTGGAGCGCAAAATTGACCGCCGGATCGACAAAGCCGGTGATCGCGCCATAGGGGACGCGCAGCTTGGCGGGGACCTGGTTGAAGCTGAGCCCGATCTGGAAGCCGTCATCGTCGATGGCGAGGTCCCAATAGCGGTGCTGGATGACGATCGTCATCTCATCGGGATAACGTTCCATGAGGTGCCGCGGGATATCGACCCCGGGAAAGCGCGTGCGAAACGCGATATAGAAATGATGCGCACCCGGCAGGCCGCCATCGGCATCGATCTTTTCCAATACCCGGCGCACGACGCTGCGGAGAGCGTCCTGGACGATCTCGTCATAGGGGATCAGGCTGTCGGCGGTCGTCTCGGTCACGTTCGCCTCTTCAATAGGCCCCAATATCGGCTGTGCTGGCAGTGCCGTGTCGGGCGCGCCCGGTCAAGGCCCCGCTCAACGCGGCGGTTAACGCCCCGGTTAACGCCAAAGCCAAAGCACTTGGGCCGGAACCAGCGATTGACCGGATTGATCTGCATCGTGGCGCTCCGCCCGAGCGAAAAAATGGGGAGCCTTCTGTTGCTCGGTCGCTCCCCTGACCGCCGGTTTCCACTTCTGTTGCCCGGTGTGGCCCGTACCGCGCTTTCGGCCAGTGTAACTAAGTCCGTGAGGACTTTAGGTTACGCTGCGATTGCGAATGCCTCGTTGTCGTTGGCATTTAGGGTTTTTGAAACATTTAACGGCTTATTCATGCCGGGCAAAAGCTCTCGTCTTTCAACACACGTCGATCCTAGTTCGGCCCCGCACAACCCGCGACAACCGGGGGTCTAATGGTGGAGCCGCCGGGTACTGCCCCCGGGTCCGCTGCATCTATTTCACGACGCCATTTATCGCCATAGACGGGCCGAAGCCCGACAAAACCAATATAGGCGCTTGCTGGCAAAATTTCAAATCAGGCGGCGATGATTTCCCGATAGCGTTGCAGAACGGCGTCGTTGATGCGATCCCAATCGAAACGTGCTGCCTGCTTCAGCCCCTCGGCACTCGCGGCGGCGCGCGCAGCCGTATCGGTCAAATAGCCCGTCAGGGCATCGGCAAAGCCGCCGATGTCATTCGGTGGCACCAGCCGGCCGTTGACGCCATCGTCGATCAGGCAACTGCTGCCGGTCGCGACCGCCGCCACCACCGGCACGCCGCTGGCATTGGCTTCCAGATTGATATTGCCAAAGGTTTCGGTTGTGGACGGGTTGAGCAGGATATCGATGCTGGCATAGGCGCGTGCCAATTTTTCGCCATCGAGAAAGCCGGTGAAAATCGCGCGCGGCACTTGGGCTTCGAACCTTGCCCGCGCCGGGCCGTCGCCGACCACAAGTAGCCGGTGCGCCACGCCACGGCGTTCGAGTTCGGCCATGGTCGCCGCGATCGTATCCAGCCCCTTTTCCAGCACGAGCCGGCCGACAAAGCCGATCACCACTTCGTCATCGCCGATACCCAGTTCGCGTCGCCATGCCAACGAACGCTTGCCGGGTGAAAAACGCAACTTGTCGACACCACGGCTCCACACCGCGCTGTGGCCGATCAGGCCCTGCGCTCGCAGCACATCGCCAAA
>CAJAHV010000019.1 GCA_903939555.1 uncultured Alphaproteobacteria bacterium
ATTGAAGGGGGTGGGGGGTGTTCGGTGAGAGCTAGCCACTGTCTGCTTCGCACTTCGATTGCCGAGCGCGGGGGTCATGTCATGCATGAAACCTTAGTGAAACCTTTGGGTGGGCTTCAGAGCGATCAGCGCTCTAAAAATCTATATAAATCATTGAAAAATATGGTGGACGCACCAGGGTTCGAACCTGGGACCCGCTGATTAAGAGTCAGCTGCTCTACCGACTGAGCTATACGTCCGTGCACGTCTCAACGTGGAGGCGGGCTGTTAGCAGGGGGGATTGGAATTGTCCAGCAGCTTTGTCGCCAATGTGGCGTTTCAGGCGTTGGGCGGGGTGTTGTGACGGGCGATGCCCATGATCAGGCCGAACAGCACCATCACCGTCATCATCGCTGAACCACCATAGCTGATAAGCGGCAACGGAATCCCGACGACTGGGGCCAGGCCCATGACCATCATCATGTTTATGGCGAGGTAGAAGAACAGCGTCGCTGTCAGGCCTAGTGCCAGTAGCCGCTGGAACTGGCCGCGAGCATTTAGCGCCACGCTGATTCCCCAGGCAAGCACGATGCCGAAACCGATGATGATGAACAGGCCACCAAGCATGCCCCATTCTTCGGCCATGGTCGCGAAAATGAAATCGGTATGCAGTTCCGGCAGGTAGTCGAGATGGCTTTGCGTGCCCTGTAAAAAGCCCTTGCCGTTGATCCCGCCCGAGCCGATCGCGATTTTAGACTGGGTGATATGATAGCCGGCGCCGCGTGGATCGGTCGCGGGATCAAGAAAAATCAGCACCCGCTTGCGCTGGTAATCGTGCAGCATCGACCAGGCGAGCGGCATGGCGGCCACCAATCCGACCGTTGCCGTGCCGAATAGCCAAAGCCGGACACCGGCGAGGAACATCACCACGACACCGCCAAAGACGATCGACAGCGCCGTGCCGAGATCGGGCTGCAGCATGACCAGCGCCGCCGGAGCGCCGATCAGGGCCAGCGCCGGCAGCAACGCGTTGAGCCGGGTTTCATAGCCGCGCGGCAGGTAGTGATAATAGCGGGCAAGGACAAGAACGATAGCCAACTTCATGAATTCTGAAGGTTGCAGCTGGATGATGCCGAGATCAAGCCAGCGTTGGCTGCCGCCACGGACGCGGCCGAGCAGTTCCACCCCGACCAACCCGACAACCACGATCGCATAAATGGTCCATGCATATTTCATCAGCGTATCGGGACTGATCAGGGCGATCAGAAGCGCGGCTGTCAGCAGGATGACGAATCGCATGCCATGCTTGAGCGCCCAAGGTGTCAAAGATCCGCCGGCTGCCGAATACAGGATGACCATCCCGAAGCCGGCTAACGCCGCAAAGATCAGGATAATGCCCCATGGCATCCGGGCGAGTTCGCGCAGCCAGGGACCGTTGAACATCAGTCTTCCCGCGCCGGAGGGGCGGGGGCGTCGGCAGGGCCTGTTTCGAAGCTTGGTGGCATCGGCGCTTCGGCGCGCAGCCACGCCGGCATCAACTTGGCTTCCTCGGCCTGTTGCGCCGCCAGCGCCTTTTCCTGAGCTTCTGCACCGCGTTTTGCCGCCAGGGCCGCTTCAATGGGGCCAAGTGTCTTCAGCGCGCGCGCCGGATCATAGAGAAAGGTGAGCACGTCGCGGGCAATGGGGGCGGCATAGCGGCCCCCGGCGATGCCATGTTCGATGATAACGCTGACAGCGTAGCGTGGCGCCTCGGTGGGGGCAAAGGCGACGAACAGCGCATGGTCGCGCTGCTTCCATGGCAGTGCTTCGTTGCGCTTCACCCCGGTGCGGCGTTCAGCGGCTGAGATACGGCGCACTTGGGCGGTACCGGTCTTGCCGGCAAAATGCACCCCGCCGATGGGTGAACGCGCACCGCGGGCGGTGCCGATACCGGCGTTTACGACATCGAACATGCCCTGCCGGACAATGGCGAGATGATCCTCGGGGATGCCCAGCGAGGCGAAGACCGGGGGCGGACTGCCATCTGGTGCTGCGATCAGGCGCGGCATCACGGCATTGCCGCTGGCCAAACGCGCCGTCATGACAGCCAGTTGCAATGGGTTGGCGATGAGATAACCTTGGCCGATCGAGGTGTTGAGCGTTTCGCCGATAGTCCACGCCTTGCCGTAACGTTGCTGCTTCCAGTCGGTCGACGGCACGATCCCGCTGGCTTGTCCGGGCAGCGGCAGGTCGAATTTCTGACCAAGCCCGAGCCTGTGCGCCATGGCAGCGATAGCATCAACTCCTACCTGGCGGCCGAAGGCGTAGAAATAGACATCGCAGCTCTTGGGCAGCGCACTTTGCATGTCGACAAAGCCATGGCCGCGCCGGGCATGGCAGTGCCAGGTGTTGTTGCCCAGTCGATAGCGGCCGTTGCAGTCGATGCCCTGGTCGGGGGTGATGCCGGCCTCCAGTGCGGCAAGGGCGGTCACCATTTTGAAGGTTGAACCCGGCGGATAAAGGCCCATCGCGCTTTTGTTGAGCAACGGATTATGGTCGTCGGCCTGCAGTTCTTTCCACAATGCGGTGGGAACGCGGGTCGAAAAGATATTGGGGTCATAGGCCGGCATTGACACCATGGTGAGCACATCGCCGGTCAGGCAATCAATGACGATAACGCTGGCGCTGTTGTCGCCCAGCCGCCGTGCGGTAAAGTTTTGCAGGTCGCGATCGATGGTCAGCCTGAGCGTTTTGCCGGGAATATCGCCGCGTGTATCGAGTTCGCGTACCACCTTGCCACGCGCCGTCACCTCGACCCGCTGTGCGCCAGCCGTGCCGCGCAGCGATTTGTCGGCGCGTCGTTCGATGCCGTCTTTGCCGATGCGAAAACCCGGGAAGATCAGCAGCGGGTCTTTCTGCTCCTTATATTGTTCGGGGGTCGGTGCGCCGACATAGCCGAGCAGATGGGCGAAATGATCAGCGTCTGGATATACCCGGCTGAAGGCGCGCACCGGACGCAGGCCGGCCACATCGGCAACCTTGACATTCAACGCGGCAAAAGTTCGCCAATCGAGATCGCGCGCTACTTCAACGGGCATGTAGCTGGGCTGGATAGCGATATCAGCGCGGATACGCAGTTCGTCTTCGAAACCAAGCGGCAGTACTTTGCCGATCTGGGCGAGCACGGTGTCAAGATCACCGATCTGCTCGGGGATGAGTTCGAGACGGTAATCGGGACGGTTGAGCGCCAGCGGTTTGCCGCTCCGATCCACGATCCAGCCACGCCGCGGCGGAATGAGGCGCAGTTGCACCCGGTTCTCCTCGGACGCCAGGCGATATTGTTCGCCCTCAAAGATTGATAGATACGTCAGTCGTGATGTCAGTGTGAGGCCAACCAGTCCCATGCCGCCGCCGAGCACGAGGGCGCGGCGGGTAAAACTCTGCTCGCGCTCGGCCTGCGACCTCATGGCGTGACACCGGGGCCGAAGGCGACACGCTGGACACGCGCGCACAGCGCCACGACAACCGGATAGGCTACCATGGTAGTCAGCGCCTGCCAGCCGAGTGGCAGCAATGGTATTGGTTGGCCGCCGACACCCATCAGCACCCAGGTCGCGGCTTCGAAGACGATGACGATGGCCGCGGCTACGGCCCAGTCGAAGCCATAGGCATGATGGCCATAGCGTGCCTCGAACAGCCGCACAAAACCCGCCGTCCCTGCGAACAGCGTTGCGTTGATACCCAGCGGCTGGGCGAACAGCAGGTCGGCGACCATGCCGAGTACAAAGGCCAGCCAGGGTGGCATCAGCCCGGGCTGAAATGTCGTCCAGACAAATAGTCCGAGCAACGCCACGTGCGGGAAAACCGGCGCAGGCACCAGAAGCGGTGCCGTCATCGCCAGCATGAGCAGCAGCGTCGTGGCAAAGGGCACCGCCAACCGCCAATGGCCCCACCAGTATCGGCGACGCTCGGCAGCGTTCATCAGCCGCCAGGGAGGAGCGTGCCAGGCCATCAGCCGGTCACGGTAACGGAACGGGAGGCGGTGTTGCTGGTGCTGGCGAACCGCCGCCACTGCGCCGAGCCTCGATCGGAACAGGCGCATCATAATGGGGCAGCGCCGCGTCCTGCGCTATTGCCATATAGGCTGCTTCGATGCGCACATAGGCCGCGCCAACCGGGTGAGCCGCGGGACGGACCAGCACGGGTTCCTGCGGATCGATGATCGTGCCGACCGGGATACCCGGCGGAAACACACCGCCATCACCCGAGGTGACCAGCCGGTCGCCGGCGCGTAACGGCAGATCAGCGCCAACCTTGTCGCGCATTTCAAGCGCCGGCCTATTTGTGCCGACTACAAGCGCGACCTGGCCAGTACGTTCGATGATCACCGGGATACGGCTGGCCGGATCGGTGAGCAACAACACACGCGCTGAAATGCTGCCAGCTTCAATAGTGCGGCCGATCAGACCATCAGCGCCGATCACCGGCAGGCCGGCGATGACGCCATCGCGGCGGCCCGCCGCGACCATCGCCGATCGCACCACCGAACCCGAAGTTGCAGACACTATGCGTGCCGTGCTGATCAGGGTGCGCGTCGGTTCGGCCAGTTTATCGAGACGTTTCAGTGTGGTGAGCACCCGGCGATCGGCGGCGGCGCGCTGCAGTTCGGCGCGTGCAGCACCAAGCTCGGCCTCAAGCCGTCGGTTCCTGTCAACAGCGCCGGCATAATCATTTGCCCAATCGGCGGCGCGGCCGACACCGTCGAAGGGCGCGCGCACAACGCTCCATACCGGGGTGACGAGATCGAGCATGAACCCCCGCATCCGCGCCGCGCCATCGGGGTTGACGCGGGCAATGACGATCAGAAGCAGGCCGGTGGCGATCACCGCCCCCGACACGACCGCGCTGACGAGCGCGAGGTTCTGCTCGCGTCGCATGGCGGTCGATCGCCGGGGCGGGGGCGTCCAGTCCATTGTCCACTCTTGTTCGGCGCACCGCCCGGGCGCGCCACCTATCGTGCTTACTCAAACCGGCCGCCCTGCGTCACGCGAAAGCGGCGGATTGTGGATAAATGTCAGGCGGTGGTCAGCACGCCGCGATACATCGGATCTTCGAGCGCGCGGCCGGTGCCGATGGCGACACAGGTCAGCGGATCATCCGCGACGGTGACCGGCAGGCCGGTGGCCTCACGCAGCACGACGTCCATGTCGCGCAGCAAGGCGCCGCCGCCGGTCAGCACGATGCCTTGGTCCACGATGTCGGCGGCGAGTTCCGGCTGGGTGTTTTCCAGCGCCGTGCGTACGCCCTCGACAATGGTGGCGACCGGTTCCGACAAGGCATCGGCGATCTGTGCCTGATTGATGGTGATTTCCTTGGGCACGCCGTTCATCAGGTCGCGACCCTTGATCTCCATGGTCAGGCCAATGCCATCGGCGGGTGGCTTGGCGGTGCCGATTTGTTTCTTGATGCGTTCCGCCGTCATTTCGCCGATCAGCAGATTATGGTTGCGGCGGACATAGGAAACAATGGCTTCGTCCATCTTGTCGCCGCCAACACGCACGCTGGTAGTGTAGGCGAGGCCGCGCAAGGATAAAACCGCGACTTCGGTGGTGCCGCCGCCGATATCGACGACCATGCTGCCGATCGGCTCGGTCACCGGCATGCCGGCGCCGATCGCTGCTGCCATGGGTTCCTCGATCAGATAGACTTGGCTGGCGCCGGCGTTGTTGGCGGCGTCGCGGATGGCACGTTTTTCCACGCTGGTCGAACCCGATGGCACGCAAATGACGATTTCGGGGAAGCGCGGCAGTTTAGATGTGTGCACCTTGGCGATGAAATACTTGATCATCTGTTCGGCGACATCGATGTCGGCAATAACGCCATCGCGCAGCGGTCGGATGCATTCGACATTGCCGGGCGTCTTGCCCATCATAACCTTGGCTTCATTGCCCACCGCCTTGACGGTGCGGTTGCCGCGGATGGTCTCGATAGCAACGACCGACGGTTCATTGAGCACGATACCGCGCCCGCGCACGTAGACGAGCGTGTTCGCCGTGCCGAGATCGATCGCCATATCCTGGCTGAGGAACGAGAACATCCGGTTGAACAGCGACATGAAGCGGGGAACCAAATCTGTAATGGGAAGATAATGGCGGCAAACGCCGGCGGATCTGCACTTTTCTGTTGTCCAGCTTTAGCTCCCTTGGTCTCGATTCGGCAAGCAGGCTGACGAACCGTGGCTGCGCGTTCTGTCCTCTGAGCGCAGCTTGTGCGCCAGCCTGCCGCCCGGATGCGGCGGGTGGAGGCGGACGCTGGCCGGATCCGGCTACGAATGCTGCTTGCATTGGTGGCGCTACCCCGCAATCCAGCCTCGAGCCGCGGTCTTACGGGATATACCGAACTGTTTTACGGGCATTGTCGGGCATAGAGATGGAAAATGGGTATCGTGTTTGCTGCACGTGTTGAGGAAGAGTGGGTCAATGCGCAGCGCCGGTTGCCTGTTCGCCTTGGGACTTGTCATGGCGGTGCCGGCGCCAGCCATGACCAAGGCTTTTTTGGCGTCGGTTCCGGGCGGGGGTGTGACAATGTCGATCGTGGTCACGCTGCCAGTCAGGGTGCCGCAGCAAGAGCTTGGTTCCGGCACTTGGTTCGACCAGGTCGTGCCTGAGCCTGCATTCGGTATCGTCGGGCAGCGCGGTGCTGCACTGTCACTCTTCCTTGCCGATCCGTTTACCGTACCGCTCGCTGGTGCCGGCGGGGTAGCGCTGACGCTTGCCATTGCCGGGCGGCGTCGACATCGTCGCATGCTGGCTTGGGGCTATGTGCCGCCCGAAAGCTTGCTGCGGCGGTTGCTGGCCCTGCTGCGCTGAAGCCGCCGCGAACGCTTGAGATCACAGCCAATATTTGTGGGGGGTCAATCCTGACCTTTGCCCCTGAGCTTTGCTGATGATACGGCGTTGAATGTTCCTGACCTAGTAATTCTGGCGTTCTCACTTTAAGGGTCGGACGTGCCGTTGATCCGTCGCCTTCCCGACCATCTTGTCAACCAGATCGCAGCCGGCGAAGTCGTCGAACGTCCGGCGTCGGCGCTAAAGGAGCTGGTTGAAAATGCCCTTGACGCCGGGGCCCGGCGGATTGTGGTCGATCTGGAGGCCGGTGGCGTCGATCATCTGTCGGTCAGCGACGATGGCGTCGGTATGACGGCAGTCCAGTTGCGACTGGCGGTCGAGCGCCATGCCACCTCGAAACTGCCGGATGGGGATCTTGCGACGATCGCCACTCTGGGTTTTCGCGGCGAAGCGCTGCCGTCGATCGCCAGCGTTGCGACGCTGACGCTGACCAGCCGGACCGCAACCGACCCAGGCTGGCAACTGGCTGTCGACAATGGCCGCATCATCGGCGATGGCCCGGCGGCAACGTCGCCGGGTACGCGGGTGTCTGTCGACGGCTTGTTTGCTGCTGTTCCGGCGCGGCGCAAATTCCTCAAATCGGAACGCTCGGAGCTCGCTGCCTGTGTTGATGTCGTGCGGCGGCTGGCGATGGCGCGGGCCGATGTGGGCTTTGAGCTGCGCCATGGCGGCAGCGGCGCCAGTCGGCGCTTGCTGGCGGTGGCGGCCGGGTCCGACCAAGGCCCGGGGGCATTGGTAGCGCGGCTCGCAGCGCTGCTTGGCAGTGATTTTGCCGATAATGCCGTGGCGGTGGATCTGGAACGCGAAGGGCTGCGGTTGGGCGGTCTGGCGGCGATTCCGACGTATAATCGCGGCATTGCCGACCATCAGTTCCTGTTCGTCAACCGCCGACCCGTGAAGGACCGGCTGCTTATTGGCGCGCTGCGCGGTGCCTATCAGGATCTGTTGGCACGTGACCGGCACCCGGTGGTGGCGCTGTTCCTCGACGTGCCGCCGGACTTTGTCGATGTCAACGTCCACCCGGCCAAAACCGAGGTGCGTTTTCGGGATGCGGGGCTGGTCCGCGGCATGATCGTGTCGGGCCTGCGCCGCGCGCTCGATGAAGCCGGACATCGCGCGTCGACAAGGGTTTCGGCGACGGCGCTGGCCGCCTTTGCCGTGCCGGCGGCAATATACCCGCCGGAAGGGACGCCGTCACCAGCGCTAGCCGAGCCGCCGCGTCTGTTCAGCGACTTTCCGCCAGCCTTTGCGCCAGCCGAGCGTGGGCCGACGGCGTTACCGTCGCTGTCGCCATCGCCGCCGGCCACCAGCTTCCCGCTCGGCGCCGCGCGCGGCCAGATCGCCAATACATATGTGGTGGCGGAGACCGCTGATGCGCTTATCCTGGTCGATCAACATGCCGCACATGAACGGCTTACGCTCGAGCGGATGAACGCAGCGCTCGCTAGTGGCGGCGTTCCGGCGCAGGCGCTGCTGCTGCCGGTTGTCGTCGAGCTCGACGAGATCGCCGCCGGGCGCATCGCCGACCGCGCTGCCGAACTTGGCGAACTGGGACTGGAGATCGAGGCCTTTGGCGCTTCCGCCATACTCGTGCGCGCGACCCCGGCACTGCTCGGCAATGCCGATCCCGAAGCATTGGTACGCGATCTTGCCGACGATCTGTCAGCTTGGGGCCGCGCGGTGACGCTGAAGGAAAAGCTCGACAGTATCGCTGCCACTATGGCCTGTCATGGCAGTGTGCGTGCTGGCCGTGCGCTCAGCCTGGTTGAAATGAACGCCCTGTTGCGCGAGATGGAAGTGACGCCGCACAGCGGCCAGTGCAACCATGGCCGCCCGACCTGGGTGAAGCTGGCGCTAGGCGATATCGAGAAACTGTTCGGCCGACGCTGACATGCGGCTATTGCGACTTGCCCAGCAGAAAGGGCGCTGTCACTTGGCATTTAACTGGTGAATTGTTCCAGTACGATCCGGTCATCAAGCGCATAGCCCGGGTCGAACAGCAGTTCGAGGCTGACCGATTTGTCGGTAATGACACGTACGCTGGCGACATCGCGGACTTCACGCTGGTCTGCGACGGCCGAAACTGGGCGTTTCTTGGCTTCGAGCACGCGGAATTCGATGACACTGGCTTGGGGCAGCAGTGCACCGCGCCAGCGCCGCGGCCGGAACGGGCTGATCGGCGTCAAAGCCAGCAGATCGGATTGCAGCGGCAGGATGGGGCCATTGGCGGACAGGTTATAGGCGGTGCTGCCCGCCGGCGTCGCCACAAGTACGCCATCGCAGATCAGTTCGGTCATGCGCACCTGGCCATCGATGATAATTTCGATCTTGGCGGTCTGGCGGGTTTCGCGCAGCAACGAGACTTCGTTCATTGCCGGCGATGTGATGGTTTCCCCGCTGATGGTGACGGCGCTCATCAGCAGCGGGTGCAGGGTGAAACTGCGCGCTGCACTGATGCGCTCCAGCAGTCCGTCTTCGGCAAATTCGTTCATCATGAAGCCGACGGTGCCGAGATTCATGCCGAATACCGGCTTGGGCTTGCTCGCCAGCAGCGCTTCGTGAAGGATGTGCAGGAGATAGCCATCGCCGCCCAGGGCTACGACGATATCGGCTTCCGCCACCGACACGAAATCATAACGCTCGCGCAGGGCCGCCCCGGCAGCTTCGGCGGCTTCGGTGTCCGAAACCAGCAGCGCAAGCCGTTGTGGCAGCAACGTTTCAGCCACCGGTGACACTCATGTGCCGGGTGACCGCAGGTGCGGCGGCGCGGCGATCGATGACAAAATCATGGCCACGAGGCTTGCGGGTGATGGCTTCCGCTAGCGCGGCATCGAGCAGCACGTTATCGGCGCTGGCGCGTACCACACTGCGCAAATCGGCGACATCGTCCTGACCAAGACACATGTAGAGCTGGCCGGTCGCGGTCAGCCGCACACGATTGCAGCTTTCGCAGAAATTATGTGTCAGTGGCGTTATGAAACCCAGCCGTTGCCCGGTTTCGCCAATGCGGACATAGCGGGCCGGACCACCGGTATTATCGGGCAAGTCGTGCAGGGTGAAGCGTCGGGACAGATCGGCCCGCACCCGGCTGAGCGGCAAATAGTGATCGACACGGTCTACGCCGATTTCTCCCAGCGGCATGGTTTCGATCAGCACCAAGTCATGGCCATGGGCGGCGGCAAAGGCCAGCATCGTCTCGACTTCGCCGTCGTTGACCCCGGCAAGCGCTACCATGTTGAGCTTGATATGCAGCCCGGCGGCCTTTGCGGCGGCGATGCCATCAAGCACTTGCGGTAGCCGGCCCCAGCGGGTGATCTCGGCGAATTTGACAGGATCGAGCGTATCGAGGCTGACATTGATGCGGCGCACCCCGGCGGCAAACAGATCGTCGGAAAATCGCTCTAGTTGC
>CAJAHV010000020.1 GCA_903939555.1 uncultured Alphaproteobacteria bacterium
CTGCTGCTCGACGAACAATCGGAACGCATGATCAATGTCGCGGCACAGGCCAATGCGGCGCAGCTGGAAATGCTGCGTTATCAGCTCAACCCGCATTTCCTGTTCAACACGCTGAATTCGATCTCCACCCTCGTGCTGCTCAAGCAGACCGATCGCGCCAACGCCATGCTGTCGCGGCTGGCGTCTTTCCTGCGTTACAGTCTGGTGGGGGAACGCGAAGGGCTGGCAACCGTCGCGCAGGAAGCGGAGGCGCTGAAGCTCTATCTCGATATCGAACGGACCCGCTTCGAAGCCCGGCTGCGCACCCGTTTCGATGTCGCGCCGGATGTGATGGAGGCGCGGCTGCCTTCGTTGCTGCTCCAGCCGATTGTTGAAAATGCCATCAAATATGCCGTTACCCCCAGTGAGGATGGAGCGGATATCATTGTCGAGGCGCGACGCATTGCCGACCGGTTGGTCATCACCGTTGCCGATACCGGGCCGGGGCTAGGCGCGACCCTGGCCGGTGCCGCGGCGGGTGATGTGGTGACCGGCACCCAGGTCGGGCTGGCCAATATTCGCGACCGGTTGCGCCAGACTTATGGCGATGATCACCGGCTCGAACTGGCGGAAAATACGCCACAGGGCTTGATCGTGCTGATCGACATTCCATATCAGCTCGAGAATGTGAGCGCGATCGTCGGGGGCGATGGTCGTGTGGACACCCGTTCGGGGGCGCCCGCAACAGGCCCGCAATTGTTTGCGGCGCCGTAGGAAAAGCGCAAAAAATCATGGCCATCCGCACCATCATCGTCGACGATGAACCCCTTGCTATCCAGGGGCTCGAACTCCGCCTGCAGGCCTTTGACGATGTCGAGATCATCGAACGCTGTGCCAATGGCCGCGAGGCGATCCGCGCCGTGCGGACGCTCAAGCCCGATCTGGTCTTTCTCGATATCCAGATGCCGGGTTTCGATGGTTTCTCCGTTGTCGCCGGGCTTGCCGACATCGAACCGCCGCTGTTTGTCTTCGTCACCGCGTTTGGCCAGCATGCCCTGAAGGCATTCGAGGCACAGGCGGTGGATTATCTGATGAAGCCGGTCGATCAGGACCGGCTGGCGGCGACTATCGATCGTGTCCGCCAGCGGCTCAGCGAGAAGCGCAGCTCAGAGGAAAGCGAACGACTGAAGGAAATTCTCACTGAAGTCGCCCCCGATTCGATCCCCGATGACATGGCGGCTGATAGCGATGCCCATGCCGCCAACCGCTACGAACGCGTGCTCAACATCAAGGATCGCGGCCAGATCTTCCGGGTCGATGTCGGTGATATCGAACGCATCGATGCAGCCGGCGATTACATGTGCATCTATACCGCCGACCAGACCCTGATCCTGCGCGAAACGATGAAAGATCTCGAAAAGCGGCTCGATCCGCGCAAGTTCCAGCGCATCCACCGTTCCACGATCGTCAATCTCGATAACATCAAGAGCGTCAAGCCGCACACCAACGGCGAATGTTTTCTGGTGCTGGGTTCCAACACCCAGGTCAAGGTCAGCCGCAGCTATCGCGAAGTGGTGGCGCGCTTCCTGTAACGGTTTGCAGGTCAGCGTCTGCCCAGCCAGCGCCCGATTATCATGACCACTTCGGCCAGCTTGTCGGGCTGAAAGGCGTAATAATGGCTGGCCCCGGTGATGACATGCAAAGCGCGCGGCACTTGCGCTACACAGTCGTGAAGTCGTTGCGTGTGACTGGGGGTGCAGGCATCATCGGCGCTGTTGCCGATCACCAGTACAGGCACCGAAATCCTCGGCCCGCAGGCTATCCCGTCGGCATTGCTGTGATCGTGGCTCCATTGGCTGAGCCACGAGCGCAGCGTGGCATAGCGGCCCAGCCCGCCGGGCGAATCGTTGATCAGCCGCGGATCGCCCAGATAGCAGCGCCGCGGCGTGCGGTCATTGGGATCGACCGCCGGATCCAGCCAGCGCGGATCGGCCATGGTGCCATGGACGACAAAGGCGCGTTCGGCATGCGGTCCGTCGCGCGCCCGCAAGGCCGCCAGCGTTTCCAGCGCCCACGCATCGATCCGGCGGTTGCGCGCCAGTTGCCGGGCGCGGAATTCGGCCAGGAAATCGGCAGCGTAGGGCGGCTGCGGACAGGCCGGATCATACAGGTTCCAGCGCGCATCACGGCGGGTCGGATCATTTTCATCGATGATCGACGGGTCCATCCATTCGGTCAGCGTATGGGCGCGGCTGACATGGGCGGCGAGCAGCATGACGCCATCGGCCGGCGGCAGCGCCGCCTGTGTCAGGTCGGGTGGGTCACCCGCCGGGGTCATCGTCACCCGCGGCTTCTCGGCCTCGGCCTGGTAGAACAGCGCCAGGCTGCCGCCGCCTGACCAGCCGGCGAGAATCACCCGGGCATAGCCGAGCTTGCGCCGGGCATGATCGACCCATTTGCCAAGATCGATGACGACCTTTTCCATGATCAGCGCGCTGTCGTTGTTGGGATAGCGCGAGACGGCGGTGAGGACATGGACACCTGCCGCCGCCAATGCCGGCGGCAGCGGCAGATAATGCATGATGCCCATCGGGTGCATGAAGATGACGATGGTGTCCGATGGGACATCAGGCTTCAGATGATGCGCCTGCAACGCGACGACACCATCGATGCCGCCATAGGTGTCGCGCAGGCCCACCGGCTCGCGAAAGCCCAGCAGCAGCGGCAGGCGCTGGTAGTTCATGCGGACGCCGCCCGCTTGGCGGCAGTCCAGTCAACTAGCGCGGCGCGGTGCGCAGTAAGTTCCTCAGCCATGATCGCGTCATGGCCGGCGACCCGCCAGGTGATTTCCAGAGGCAGGCCGTTGGGATCGGAAAAATACACCGACCGGACAAAGCCATGGTCGATCGGCCCGAAACACGGCACGCCGGCGGCGTTGAGCGTGTCGCGCCAGCTCAGCAGCGCCGCTTCGCTGTCGGCTTCGAAGGCAACATGTCGGTCGAAGCCATGGACGAGTTCAAAGGCGTGCGGCGTCGCACTGCCTGGCGCATCGAAAAAGGCGAGATAATTGCCGTCGCCAAGCCCGAAGAAGATATGGACAAAGGGGTTGCTGCGGCCCGATCCCGGCTCGCGATCCTCGATGACCAGGCCCTGCAGCGGCAGGCCGAGCAAATCTTCGTAAAAGGCTCGGGTTTCTTCGGCGTCGCGGCAGCGATAGGCGCTGTGGTGGATGCCTTTGAGCGCGTTGGGGGGCATGATCGGGTCTCCGTCGCTTGCCCGGACAGCATGGCACGAAAGCCGTTGTTGGCAACAGTCGAAGCGTACTGCACCGTCATGGGCGCGGCCGCATCCGTGTTCATGTTGCTTGTGCTGCGGGGAGTAAGCGCCGCCGGGTCAGGCGGGCTCGGCCGTCAGGAAATAATTTACCGAAACGTCGTCGCCCAGGGTGAACCCCGCGCCCGGGCGCCAGGTCAGGCCGGTACTGGCGGTAACCGACAGGCCGGCATGGTCCAGTGCTTCGGTCAGCTCGGCCGGTGTCATGAAACGGTTCCAGTCGTGCGCGCCGCGCGGAATGCTGCGCAACACCATCTCGGCACCGCCGATGAGCACTGCCCAGGACGCTGCTGTACGGTTCGGTGTCGACAGGATGGCGAGCCCGCCGGGTGCCAGCAGCGCCGCAAGCGCAGCAAAGAAACTGTCGCGTCCGGCGACATGTTCGACGACTTCAAGGCAGGTGATCAGGTCGAAACGCGCCCCCGTTGCAGCCAGCGCTTCGACCGAGGTCGCGCGATAATCGATTGCCAGCCCGCCGGCTTCGGCATGCGCTGAGGCGGCGGCGATATTTTCCGGCGCGGCATCGATCCCGGTAGCCCTGGCACCCATCCGGGCCAGCGGTTCGGTCATCAGGCCGGCGCCGCAACCGATGTCGAGCGCGGTCTTGCCCGCCAGCGGCGTGCGGCTGCGCGGATCGCCGCCGAAACGGGCCAGCGCGGCATCGCGGATGAGGCGGCTGCGCAGCGGGGTGATCTTGTGCAGCATTGCCGAGCTGCCGGTCGGATTCCACCAGTCCGCGGCGAGTTTGCCGAAGAAGGCAGCCTCGTCGGCGGACACGCTGGGGGCCGAAATCATGCTGGCCATGCTATTCCTCGTCGACCCCAAAGACGGGCTTGCTTGCCAAGGGGGGCAGGCATTTCTATCAGACGTTCACATTCTTACAACGGCAGTGCTGGAGACCCATGGTCGCAGCGGTGGTGCAGACAGGGAATAGCGGCAGGCCATGGCGCGTATCGTGATGAAATTCGGCGGCACTTCGATGGCCGGCACCGAGCGCATTCGCGGCGTGGCGGCGCGCGTCAAGCGCGAGATCGACGCCGGCAATGAAGTGGCGGTGGTGGTGTCGGCCATGGCCGGCGAGACCGACCGCTTGGTCGGCTTTTGCCGAGAAGCCTCGCCGCTGGCCGATGCGCGCGAATATGATGTGGTGGTCGCGGCGGGCGAACAGATCACCGCCGGATTGCTGGCGATCACGCTGCAAGGTGCCGGGGTGAAGGCGCGGTCATGGCTGGGCTGGCAATTGCCGATCCACACATCGGCGGCGCACAGCGTGGCGCGCATCGAAGGCGTCGATACCGAGCATGTGCTGGCGGCGATGGCCGCCGGCGAAGTCGCTGTAGTGCCGGGTTTCCAGGGGCTGTCGGACGCGGGCCGGGTGACGACGCTGGGTCGCGGTGGCTCCGATACCTCGGCGGTGGCGCTGGCGGCGGCGCTCAAGGCCGATCGCTGCGATATCTATACCGATGTCGATGGTGTTTACACCACCGATCCGCGTATCGTGCCGCGGGCGCGCAAGCTCGCACGCATCACCTATGAGGAAATGCTCGAATTGGCCTCGGTTGGTGCCAAAGTGTTGCAGACCCGCTCTGTCGAGCTGGCGATGAAGGAAAAGGTGCGGGTTCAGGTGCTGTCGAGTTTCAGCGATGCACCGGGTACGCTGGTTGTTGACGAGGATGAAGACATGGAACGCGAACTGATCGCCGGCGTCGCCTATGACCGCAACGAAGCCAAGGTGACGCTGGTCGGTGTCCCCGACGTGCCGGGCGTCGTTGCCGCCATCTTCGGTCCGCTCGCCGAAGCCAATATCAATGTCGACATGATCGTGCAGAACATCGCCAAGGGCGAAGGCAGCACTGATGTCACCTTCACCGTGCCGCGCACGCAATTGCCGCTGTCGCTGGATGTGCTGGAAAAAGCGCGCGGCACGATCCAGTTTGCCAAGGTGCTGTCGGATGCGGCGGTCGCCAAGATTTCGGTGGTCGGCGTCGGCATGAAAAGCCATGCCGGCGTGGCGGTGACGATGTTCAAGGCACTCGCCGACCGCGGCATCAACATCCAGGCGATCACCACGTCGGAAATCAAGGTTAGCGTGCTGATTTCGGAAGAATATGTCGAACTGGCGGTGCGCGTGCTGCACACGGCCTATGGTCTGGATGCTGCCGCATGACCCGTCTCGATCAGTTATCCAAGCGCGGCTGCGACTTCCTCGGCAGCCGCCATGCCATCATGGCCGGCGCGATGACTTGGGTGTCGGACCGCAACCTCGTCAGCGCGATTTCCAACGCCGGCGGCTTCGGGGTCATCGCCTGTGGGTCGATGACGCCGGCGCTGCTCGATGCCGAGATTGCCGCGACGCGGGCGCTTACCGACAAGCCATTCGGGGTCAATCTCATCACTCTTCATCCGCAGATGATGGAACTGATCGCGGTGTGCGCCCGGCATCATGTCAGCCACATCGTCTTGGCCGGCGGGCTGCCGTCGGGTGCCGCCATCGAAGCCATCAAGGCCGCCGGCGCGAAACTGATGTGCTTTGCGCCAACGGCGGCGCTGGCCAAAAAGCTCGTGCGTTCGGGGGCCGATGCCATCGTCATCGAAGGCTCTGAAGCCGGTGGTCATATCGGTCCGGTGTCGCTGGGCGTGCTGGCGCAGGAGATCCTGCCGGTCATCACCGACGTGCCGGTGTTCGTGGCCGGCGGCATCGGTCGCGGCGCCGCCATTGCTGCCTGGCTTGAAATGGGTGCGTCGGGCGTCCAGCTCGGCACGCGCTTTGCCGCATCGGCCGAAAGCGTGGCCCACCCCAATTTCAAAAAGGCGTTTTTTCGCGCCTCGGCGCGGGATGCGGTGGCGAGCGTGCAGCTCGATCCGCGACTGCCGGTCATTCCGGTGCGCGCGCTCAAGAATGCCGGGACCGAAGCCTTTACCGCCAAGCAGCGCCAGGTCGCCGAAGCCGTCGACCGTGGCGAAATGGATCTTGCCGCCGGGCAATTGGCGATCGAACATTATTGGGCGGGTGCCCTGCGCCGTGCGGTCGTCGACGGCGATGTCGAAAATGGCAGCCTGATGGCCGGGCAATCGGTCGGCATGGTGACCAAGGAACAGGGCGTCGCCGAAATCATTGCCGAGCTGGTCGGCGAGGCCGAAGCCGCACTGGCTTCGCGGCTACCGCCGCCGCTGGAAACGGCTGCCTGATGGCCGCAGCCAGCGCCGCCCGCGAGATTCTGCGTCGCCTCCACGAGGTGATGGCGGCCCGGACCGGCGCTGAGGCCAAGTTGAACCAGGTCGTGCAGATCGTCGCGCAGGAACTGTCGAGCGAAGTCGCCTCGATCTACCTGCTCCGCGACGGGATGCTGGAGCTGTACGCCACGCAGGGCCTGGCGCAATCGGCGGTGCACGTCACGCGCTTGAGCATGGGCCAGGGACTGGTCGGCACCATCGCGGCCACGCGCGAGTCGCTCAACCTTGCCGAAGCCAAGGAACACCCCGATTTCGCCTATCGCCCCGAAACCGGCGAGGATGATTATCACAGCTTTGCCGGCGTCCCCATCGTGCGCCGCGAAAGCGCCATCGGCGTGCTCGGCGTGCAGCACCGCGAACCGCGCGATTATGACGAGGTCGAGATCGAGGCGCTGCAGACCGTCGCCATGGTGCTGTCCGAGCTCATCCACGGCGCCGGGCTGGTCGATGATGCCCAGGCGGCGCGTGCACGCGCGGCGAGCTCCGGGCCGCTGCGCCTGGCCGGGTTGAAGCTTGTCGACGGCATGGGGCGCGGCACCGCCGTCTTCCACCAGCCGCGCGTCATTGTCGAACATACCGTTGCCGATGATATCGAGGTCGAACGCCAGCGCGTCTATTCGGCCTTTGCCCGGATGCGCGAACAGATCGACACGATGATGGGGCAAGCCGAATTTGTCGGCGGTGGTGACCATCATGATGTGCTCGAAACCTACAAGATGTTCGCCTATGATGAAGGCTGGGCGCGGCGCATCAACGAAGCGATCGACACCGGCTTGACCGCCGAAGCCGCCATCGAACGCGTCCAGGCGCGCACCCGGGCGCGGATGCGGTCGATCGAGGATCCGTATCTGCGGGAGCGTCTCACCGATCTCGACGATCTGTCGAACCGGCTGCAGCGCATTGTTTCGGGACAATTGGGCACGGCGGCGGCATCCGGGCTGCGCGGTGATACCATCCTCATCGCCCGCAACCTGGGGCCCGCCGAACTGCTCGAATATGACAAGCGCTTCCTGAAAGGCGTTGTGCTCGAAGAAGGTAGCCTGACGGCGCATGTCATCATCGTGGCGCGTGCCATGGGGGTGCCGGTGCTTGGCCGGGTGCGCGAATTGTTTGCCGATGTCAGCGATGGCGACGAGCTGATCGTCGATGCCGGCAATGGCGCGCTGATGGTGCGGCCGCAGGCGGCGATGATCAAGTCGTACCAGGCCATGAGCGTCATCAAAGCCCGCCAGGCCGAACGCTTTGCCAAGGTCAAGGACCTGCCGGCGATCAGCCGCGATGGCCAGCGCATCACCGTGCTGATGAACGCCGGGCTGGCCGGCGATGCCCAGGCGCTCGATGTGACCGGCGCCGACGGTATCGGGCTGTTCCGCACCGAATTCCAGTTTCTCGTGTCGGCCACTCTGCCGCGCCGCGAACGCCAGCAGGCATTTTATCGATCGGTGCTCGAAGCCGCTGGCGACCGGCCGGTGGTGTTCCGCACCATCGATATCGGCGGCGACAAGGCGGTACCCTACCTGTCTGGCGCCGGCGGCGCCGATGATGAAAACCCGGCGATGGGCTGGCGGGCGCTGCGGTTGGCGCTGGGCCGGCCGGCGCTGATGAAGATCCAGGCGCGCGCCCTGCTCGAAGCCGGCGCCGGCCGCACGATCAGCATCATGTTCCCGATGGTCAGCGAGCCGTGGGAGTTTGCCGAAGCAAAAGCGCTGGTCGAATCGCAGCGGGCGCTGCTGGCCCGTCACGGGCATGATCTTCCGCTGGCGGTGCGCTATGGCGCGATGATCGAGGTGCCGGCGCTGATCGAAACGCTCGATGTGCTGCTGCCGATGACCGATTTCGTCTCGGTCGGCACGAATGATCTGACGCAATTCCTGTTCGCCGCCGATCGCGCCAATCCGCGGTTGGGTGACCGCTATGACTGGCTGTCGCCCGCCGTGCTGCGCGTCATCCGCCGCATCGTGCGCGAAGCCGGCGCGGCGAATGTGCCGGTGACCATCTGCGGCGAAATGGGCGGTCGCCCTCTGGAGGCGCTGGCGCTGCTTTCGCTGGGTGTCGAGAAACTGTCGATCACTCCGGCGGGGGTCGGACCGATCAAGGCGCTGGTGCGATCCGCTGATCTGGGCAAGGTCAAAGCGGCGATGGCCGGCTGGATCGATACGCCGGGGGTAGATATCCGCGCCGCCCTGTTGGCGCTGGCGACCAACGATGCGGTCGAGCTCGCCTGAGGGGACTGGGCCGAGCGTTTTCGATGCACGCTTGGTTTGTGGCTGACAATTTCTGCCGCGCCGGGACGCTGCGTGCGACATCTCAGCAGCTTTGCTGGTTTCGCTAGACCTGTCGCACGCCTTCGGTCACCAATAGCGCCATGGGAGTCGTCGATGTCGCTTGATGGGTACAGCCGTTTCACCTTCAGTCGCGCGGGGCGTGTCCTCACCGCGACCATCACCGGCAATAACCCGGTCAATGGCGTCGATGGCGCGATGCATGACGAACTGGCGCGGGTATTCACCGATCTCCAGCATGATCAGGGCAGCGATCTCATTATCCTGACCGGCGCCGGCCGGGCCTTTTGTGCCGGCGGGGATTTTGCCTGGTTCGACGAACAGATCGCCGATCCGAAGAAATTCCGCGACATCGGCTGGGATGCCAAGCGCATCGTCACCTCGCTGCTCGATATCGAAAAGCCGGTGATCTGCCGGTTGAACGGCGCCGCCGCCGGGCTGGGGGCGACGATCGCGCTGCTCTGCGACATCATCATCGCCGATGAAAATGCCGTGATCGGCGATCCGCATGTCAAGGTCGGGCTGGTCGCCGGCGATGGCGGCGCGGTGATCTGGCCGCAGCTGATCGGCTATGCCCGCGCCAAGGAATTCCTGCTCACCGGCGATCTGCTTAAGGCGCCCAAGGCCGCCGAGATCGGCCTGATCAACCATGCCGTGCCGACTGCTGATCTCGATGCCAAGGTTGCCGAAATGGCCGCCAAGCTGCTCGCTTCCCCACGCTGGGCGGTGCGCTGGACCAAGACGGTGACCAACGCGCCGTTGAAGGCGCTGGTCTCGCAGATGATGGACACCTCGATCGCTTATGAAATGCTGTCGAACATGGCCGCCGACCGCGCCGAAGCGGTAGCCGCGGTGCGCGAACGCCGCCCGGCGAAGCTGACCGGCGAATGAGCCTGCAAAGCTTTATCGACGAGCCTGCACATATCGGCCAGTTGCGCGAAACGATCGCGCGCTTTGTCGCCGAAAAGGCCCCGCGCGAGGCGCGCATCGCCTGGGATCGGGCGCACACCTGGCCGCGCGATGTCTATGCCGAACTGAACCAGTTGGGTCTGACCGCGCTGACCGTGCCGGAGGAATATGGCGGCGCCGGGCAGGATATCGTTGCCGCCATCGCGGTCATCGAGGAACTGGCGCAAATCGGGCCGTGCCTGGCCGGGCCGTTCATTCACACCGCCTTTTATGGCGGCATGAACCTGTCGGAAAATGGCTCTGAAGCGCAGAAGCGCGAATATCTGCCGCGGCTGGCGCGCGGCGAATTGTTCTTCGCCTATGGCCTGTCGGAACCCGATGTCGGTGGCGATCTCGCCAGCGTTTCGACCCGCGCCCGGCTCGAGGGGGATACGGTGGTCATCGACGGCGCCAAGCGCTGGTGTTCGGGGGCTGACTGGGCCGATGTGCTCTATACGCTGGTGCGCTCGGGTGAGCCGGGCGACCGCTACCGCAACCTGTCGTTCGTGCTGATCCCCACCGGCACGCCGGGGATCACCATGCAGGGCATCCAGCACAGCAATCTGCGCTACATGGCGAGCCAGGACGTGTATTTCGACGCTGTGCGCATCCCCGCCACCAATATCGTTGGCGGGCCCGAGATGTGGAACAAGGGCTGGCAATTGCTCGCTGGCCGCGCGCTCGATGTCGAGAAACTGGAGATTACCGCGGTAGCCTTTGGCATCGCGCGGGCGGCGCTGACCGAAGCCTGGGATTATGCGCAACAGCGCGTCCAGTTCGGCAAGCCGATCGCCCAGCACCAGAGCGTGCGCCACAAGCTGGTGACGGCCAAAACCAAGCTGCAGGCGGCGCGCCACATGCTCTATCATGCCGCCTGGCTGGCCAATGAAGGTCGGCCGTGCAGCGTCGAAACCAGCATGGCCAAGCTGTTCGTTGCCGACACCGGGGTAGAGATCGCGCTGATCTGCCAGCAGGTGATGGGTGCCTATGGCTTGTCCGACGCTTTCGACATGGAACGCCATGTCCGCGATCTGCTCGGCATGCCGATCGTCGGCGGATCAAGCGACATGCAGAAGAACAATCTGGCGAGTTTGTTGAAGCTATGACCCTGCTTGCCGCTGCCCGCGATCTCGCCCCCGTCATCGCCGCGCGCGCCGCCGAAATCGAGGCGGCGCGGCGCCTGCCCGCCGATCTCGCTGCCGAGATGGCCGCCGCCGGGCTGTTCCGCATGGCGGTGCCGCGCAGCCTGGGCGGTGCCGAGGCACCCCCGGCGGCGATTTTCGCGGTGCTCGAAACGCTGGCCGCTGCTGACGCCGCCACTGGCTGGTGCGCGATGATCGCTGGCACCACTGCTTTGTCCTCGGCATGGCTGCCGGCGCCGCACGCCGCCGAAGTGTTCGGTAATCCGCTCGGCATCAGCGGCGGGGTGTTCGCGCCGATGGGGAAGGCGGTTGCCGACGGCGATGATTATGTCGTCAGCGGCCGCTGGGCCTGGGCGTCAGGATCGGCCAATTGCCAATGGCTGACCGGCGGCGCGCTTGTCTTCGATGATGGCAAGCTGCGCACCCTGCCCAATGGCGGCCCCGACCACCGCATGATGTTTTTTCGCCGCGACGAGGTCGAGCTGATCGATACCTGGGACGCCAGCGGCCTGCGCGGCACCGGATCGGGCGACATGGCGGTAAGCGCGGTCCGCGTGCCCAAGGCGCGAAGCGTGTCGTTCATCACCGACAAACCGCAGGAGAGCGGTCCATTGTACGCCTTTCCGCCGTTCGGACTGCTGGCGCTCGGCATCGCGGCGGTTGCAGCCGGCAATGCCCGCGCCGCGCTTGATGATCTGCGCAGCCTCGCCACCACCAAAAAGGGCGCCGGATCATCGCGAACCCTCGCCGAACGCGGCGTCATTCAGGCCGATTTCGCCAAGGCCGAAGCCCAATTGGCGGCGGCGCGGGCGCTCGTCGATGTCACCATCGCCGAAGCCTGGGGACTGGCGCAGCGGGGTGAACGCTTCGATACCAATTTGCGCGCCCGGTTGCGGCTGGCGGCAACGCATCTGGTGCGCACTGCGTCCGACGTGGTACGCAGCGCCTATGACATGGCCGGCGGCACCGCGGTTTATGCCACCCACCCGTTGCAGCGCCGCTTTCGCGATGCCCATGTCGCCACCCAGCACATGATGGTCGGCGGCTCGACGTACGAGCTGACCGGGCGGGTGCTGCTTGGCCTGCCGACCGACGACGGGGCGCTTTAGCGTCAGTTGGGCAGCGACTCGATATAGGCGCGCACCAGCGCCACACCTTCGTCATGCGCCACGGTGCGGCCGAACTGCGGCATCATCACGCCGGGTTCACTCGATTGCATGCGGTGCAGCAGGATCGAGGCATCGGGTTGCCCCGGGACAATCGAAAAACTGCGGCCGCCCGAGCCGCGCCCGGCGGCCACCGGGCGCTTGTTGATGCCCTGGTGCGCCGGCACGGGCTCATCGGCCTGCAGATACAGTCCCGAGTTGGACGCAAAGCCCGCGCGGCTGTGGCAATGGCCGCAATTGACCTCGAGATAGGCGCGGGCGCGCGCGGCAACCGGTTCGGCGGCATCATCCCAGCGCGCCAGGCGCGGTAGCGTGTCGGGCAGCCCGGTGAGCCGTCCCGCCGCCGCCCAGCGCTGCAATTGCGCGCCATCGTTCATATTGGCCGCTGTCGGCCCGATCGGTGTCGCGATAGTGCCCTGCTGGTGGCATTGCTTGCACTGGTTGGTGTTGGGCACGGCATAATCGAGCGCCCGCGCCGCGCCGCGGGCGTCGATGAACTGCACCGGTAGCCGCACCCCCGCGCGTTGCAGCACGGCATCGGTGCCGGCGGCGTTCCAGACATAGGACAATGGCACCCAGCCGCTGGCACGGCGCACCAGCAGCCGGGTTTCAACGAGGCGCACATCCTTGTCCGGTGCGCGAAAATCGGCGGGATAGGCAAAGGTCTTGACGATGACGGCGCCGACCGGAAATTCGAGCACGCCGGTGGCGGTGTAGGTCGCCGGCTTGCCCGGTGGCAGCCAGACATATCGGAACTTTTCGGCATAATCGCTGAACAGCGGCGTGTTCAGCGTGTAGAGCGTCACGCCCGGGGCCGGCACCCGCCCCTCCGCATCGGCGAACAGGCCATAATCCGCCAATCGCGGCGCTGCGTCGGCGGCCAGCAGGCGCGCGGTATTGACGGTCGGCGCCGGTGCCGCGCCCAGCGCCAGCAAGGCCGCAGCAACAAGCCGCTTCATCGCGCCGCGCGGGCTTCCTGTGCCGCCGGCAGCACGATGCGCGGCGGCAGTAGCGGCAGCGCGGTCGCCGTCGCCAGCAGTGCCGGGCGCGCCGCGGTGGTGGGCACCCCCTGCATGACGAGGCCGAGCGTGAACGCCGGGCCATCGCCGATCACCACACCGCCATCGGCAGCGCGTTCGCCGCCCGTTGGCGGGGCATAGCCGATGACACCATCCCACATCACCGGCGGCAGCGCGCCACCCATCGCGCCGGCAATCTCGGCACCGCCGGGAAAGCCTGGCTTGCCGCCATTGCCGGCATAACGGTTGCCATGCACCGCAATGGCGCGCGCCAGCGGGTTGTAACTCTTGTCGGTGAATGCGCTTTGATAGGCGACGATCATCACGCCATTGCCGGCATTGTCCTTGATATCATTATCGAAGACATGGACATCGCGGTTGGCCATCACCATCACCCCGGTGCCCGGCGGCACGCTGGCGACGATATTGCCGGGCGCCGCGAAATTCGGGTGGTTGTTGGCGATGATCTTGTTCCGGAACAGCCGGATCGCATGGCCGCCCTGTTGCGGCAGGTCGGGCAGATCGAACACCAGCAAGCCGCCGGTATTGCCGGTCGCGACATTGTGGTGAACATCGGCATCATAGCTGTTTTCGATCTCGATACCGGCGACATTGCCTTCGGCACGGCTGTTGCGCACGATGATCTGCTGCGACTGGCCGACATAGATGCCGGCGTCCGACGCGCCCTTCACGAACACCTTGTCGATGAGGACGTGCTTCGACGACACCGGATAGACGCCATAGGCGCCGTTGGTCGATTTCGGCCCGCCGGTCCATTCGACGCGCAGATTGACGAAGCTGATACCGTCACTGCCCTTCGACTTGATGCCGTTGCCCTTGGCGTTTTCCACGGCGAGGTCGCGGATCACGACATTGTTCGATGTGATGAGCAGGCCTTCGCCTTCCCCCTTTTGCCTAGTGAAATCGAGGATCGTCTTGCCCGGGCCGGCGCCGCTTATGGTGACCCCCGCAACATCCAATGACACACCATCGACCAGCGCATAGCGCCCCGCCGCCAACCGCACGGTATCCCCGGGCTTTGCGTCGATCAGCGCGGTCTGCAACGTTTCTTGGTCGCTGGCGCCGGGCGCGACCATGATAGTGCGCGCTGCCAGCGGCATGGCAAGCATCGGCGTGGCGAGCATCGTCGCGGCAAGCGACAGCGCAAAAGCTTTCATCGGTCGTTCCTCAAGTATTTGCGCCATCATCGGACTTTGCCGTCAGCCGCTCAAGCCGGATTATTGCCCTGCGTCGATCGCCGCCTGCACCTGCTTGTAAAAGGCCTGGCGCGCCGCCGGCTCGGGTCCTTCGCTGGCCCGCGTCCAATCACCATTGGACGCAATGACCAGCCGGCGTTTGCGGTCGATGAAGATGCCCTGGCCGAAGATGCCCTGCGCGGCGACCGCCCCGTCATCATAGGTCCACCATTGATAGCCATAGCCGCGGCCCGGTTCGCCGATATCCTGCTGCTTGGTTGTCGCGGCGGCGAACCAGCCCGGCGGCACCACAGGCGCGCCGCCGGCCACGCCATCGGCGAGCACGAACAGCCCGAAGCGCGCATAATCCCGCGTCGCCGCCTGCAGGCAGCAGCCGGCGATCTCGTGCCCCGTCGCGCCCTTGAGCCAGGTCGCCGCGGCCGCCATGCCTGCCGGTTGCCAGATCTTTTCCTGCAGATAGGCCGACAGCGGCTTCTTGGTCGCCGATGATACCAGCACGCCGATCAGATTGGTCTCACCGGTGTTGTAGTGCCACACCGTCCCCGGGGGATGCGCGCGCGGCAGCTTGCGCAGGTAACTGACCGTTGCATCGACCCCGGGATCGGGCTTGGCCTTGTTGAACTGCGCGACATCGGCGGCGGGGTCTTCATAATCCTCGTTCCAGCGCACGCCCGAACTCATCATCATCAATTGCCGGATGGTGACATCATCATAAGCCGAGCCGCGCAGATCGGGGATATAGGCGCTGACCTTGTCATCGAGGCTCTTGATCGCGCCGTCCTGCAAGGCAGCGCCGACCAGCGTGGAGGTGAACGACTTGGCGACCGAAAAACTCGTCCAGCGGCCGTTGGCATCAAAGCCCAGGCCATAGCGCTCAAGCCGCACCTTGCCATCCTGCAGGATCACCAGCCCGGCGATGCGCTGCCCGGCCAGAATCGCATCTATGCCCGGCAGCACCAGCGGCTTGCCCGGCGGCAGTGCCATGGGTGTTGTCGAGGGCGCGATGCTGGCGGCTTCGGCCAGCACCGGCAGCCGGTCCATGGCGCGGAAGGCGGCATCGCGCTGCGGCTGCGACCAGCCGAGCACATCGGCATTGGTCGGCAGGTGCGCCAAAATTCCGCGGGTTTCGGCATCGAGCTGCGCGTACCAGACGCCGCCAGCCAGCAACACCGCCGCCAGGCCGCCCGTCAGGATTGTCCGTATCCGCATGCTCTTCCCCCCGCCGCTGCATCATCTGGCGGCCCACAGCCTTTTTGCACCAAGCATGATGTCATCGCCATAGGGTTCGGTGGCTTGCTTCGAGGCTATTGTTTCGAAGTCATTGCGGCCACCCGCCGGGCAGGCGGCGGTTGCTCGCGGTCACTTGCCCTGGTCACTTCAGGTTGCCCCCCGGTCGTCGCCTGCGTAAACCAGCAACATGACCATGACGCTCAGCATCGCCCTTGCCCAGTTGAATGCCGTTGTCGGCGGGCTCGATGCCAATGCCGACGCGATTC
>CAJAHV010000021.1 GCA_903939555.1 uncultured Alphaproteobacteria bacterium
ACCAGCGCCAGATTTCCCTTGTCGGGAAAACTGATGCGGTGGTTGCGGCCGAAACGATCATGGACGCACATGTCGTTGAAATGCGTCTGACCGATCGTCGAGGCGTGCAGCGTGGCGAAATGATAGCCTTCGCCATAGGTGTCGAGCGCGAATTTCCAGTTCGACGCGGCGCGCATCTCGCCGGATTTCACCGGTTCGGCGCGGCCAAGCTCGAGTTGCGCCAGTTCAGGCGCGAAGTCCCCCAGAAACGCTTCGATATCGACCGGATCAGCCCCGGCGCTCGGCTGCACGAAGATCAGGCCCTGCCATTCATGGCACGGCCCCGGGATCAGGCCGAGACCGGCCTTGTCATGACCTTCGAAACCGCGCGCGCCGGGCAGGGCGACGAGCTTGCCCTCCAGATCGAAGCTCCAGGCATGGAACGGGCAGACCAACCGTGCCGCCGGGGTGCAATCGGCGGCCAGCTTGGCGCCACGGTGGGTGCACATGTTGAGAAAGGCGCGCGCCACCCCATCGCGGCCACGCAGGATGACGATGGGGGTGCCGGTTTCCTCGAACAACAGCCGGTCGCCGGGATTGGGCATGTCGACCGACAGGCCGGCAAGCAAGGGCATGTCACCGCCGAACAGCCGCGCCTTTTCGGCCGCTAGCCGCACCGGATCGGTGTAGACGCTCGCCAGATTGGCAAAGGGCGCCGCGGCCATGTCGGTGGTGCCGGCGGCGGCATGGGCGACACTGCGCCGCTGGGTTTCGCGCGCTATCCGCTTGCGCCGTTCGGCCCAGCCAAGCCCGGGGTCCGCTTCGGCCATCAAAGTTCCCCCGCCAGATATTTGTCGAGCGTTGCATGGAAATGCCGGATGCGGCTTTCCTGATAATTACCAAGCTCGACCCGGTCGTTGGACGAGGATTTCAGCCCGTCCTGGACATAGGGCAGGTTGGCCATGTCCTGATCGAAGACGCTGCCCAGCGCACCCCAGTCGGTCACCGTCGCCCAGGGCTCGTCGTCGTTCAGGAAGCGCATTTCAACAGCGCGCGGCTTGGGTTGCCCGGCTGGCGTCGGCAGCAGCAGACGCACTTCCATCAACGTCGCATCCTGATCGGGCCACGGCCGCCAGCGGTACATGATGTTGGGACCAAATCCGCCCCAGGGGGCAAGGTTGGGAAAGACATTATACGTCCAGCCATCGAGTACTTCGCTGTCGGTCGCATCGCTGGCGTCATGGCCGAGCGCGGCCAGATTCTCGGCGCGGTTCTTGTCGGCCAGCCCCGACCGCGCCGTCTGGCCCGGTGCCAGTTCCATCGGCGCCATGCCCTGCATCCGCGAGCCGGCGGCAAAGGCTTCGACCGTCGCCACATCGGTCAGGCCCTGTTCGGCGAGATGCGGGCTGAGCACGCCAAAGGGTGTCAGCGCCAAATTGACATGGTCGCCCCACAGCGAATAGCGGGTGTTGGCGTCGCCGGTAAACGGCAGGATCTGCGGATGGGTGATGACGCTGTGCCACGCTTCCATAAAGGCTTCGGAAACCACCTTCCAGTTCGCCTTGATAACCTTGCCGACCCACAGGCCGGTGTAATTGTCGGCCATTCGCCAGCGTTCGAAGTGCGCCGGCAGCGGTGCCAGATAATCGGCGAGCGGTGGCGCCTGGCCATCCCAGTTGATGAAGACATAGCCCGCCCAGCTTTCGACCCGCACTTGCGGCAGCGCCATTTTTTCGGGCGTCAGATGCGGGAAATCCCATTGGCAGGGGATGCGCTTCAACCCGCCATCGAGCTTCCAGGCAAAGCCGTGGAAGGGGCATTCGAGTTCCTGCGCCGGGCCGCTTTCGGTGCGCAGCAG
>CAJAHV010000022.1 GCA_903939555.1 uncultured Alphaproteobacteria bacterium
CGGATAGCGTTGTGCTGGCGGAATGAAATCCGCATGCACCCGGCAGGCGGCGAACCTGCGGCCCGAGGTGCAGAAAAACAGGGCACACGCCGGCTGATACCACGCCCGGTTGATGCTGAGCCCATGCGGCGGCTGCCATGAGCGCCCCCGGCGGCTGCAATGAGCGCCTCCGGCGGCTGGTGCCGCAGACCCCAGACCCCATCTGATTTTCGGCAATCACATTAACAGAGCCTACCAGGCATCACGATGCTGAAATGGGGTCGCCGGAGGCGCTTCCTGTTTAGTCACTGGTGTGAGCCGCTTGTGCGTCCTGCAACGCTGCGGCGCCGCGTGTCCCCCACATCTGCGCCTCGTCAGCGCCCTTCGATGCGGGTGCTGCCCCGGAATCGCCATTGTGTCGATGCCCCCGGTTTAATCGAAAGCGGCTCGGGGAAACCCACATAGGGAGATGACCGAATATTTGTTTCTGTTCAGATCTGCGAGTTAATAATGGAGAGGCAGACGTTCTCGTCACGAAATATCAGTGGGGCTATTCCATGAAGTGTTCGTGCTAGGGGCCTGGTTCTCATTTGACAAATCCCAGAAAAGGATATGAACAATGAAGACATTTTTCAAATGGTCAACCCTCGCCCTGCTTCCTGCTGCACTGATGACCAGCCCAGTCTTGGCACAGGACAGCGAAAGCTTTGTCGTTAGCCTCAACGGTTCGGTATCAAGCAATTGCGAACTCGCTCCGGAAGGCAGCGCCAACTTCAATGTTGACATGCTCAACACCGGTAATCAGGGCGTGCTGACCGTCCTGTACTCGTGCAATTCGCCGTACACGCTGTCGCTGCAATCGGCGAATGGCGGCATGCGCCACGTCGAGAGCGGCGGCGCTGTCAACATCGACTATGACATCGAAGCCAGCTTCCTGGGTCTTGGGATCGGTGCGACCTCCACCAACTCGGCAAGCATGCAGGCATCGCCCGTCGTCATCGTCACCGACAATGATTGGGTGAACATCCTGCTCAACGGCGGCACCCGCACCGGTAACCTTGACTTGAGCTTCGACAACGTGGCCGAATTTGCCGTGGCCGGCACGTACGAAGACCAGCTGACGATCACGCTGGCTGCCAACTACTGAGCCAATGGAAATGTCGGGTGCAGTTTCTGCGCCCGACATTTCTTGTTTCTATTGGGGTGGTTTTTCATGTTCAGTCGCGCCTGCAAATCATTCATAGCGTCTTTATTTTTGGTTTTTCTGGCCATACCGGCCTTTGCTTATGATTTTCGACCTTTGGTCATCCAGCTGACGCCCGCCGGGGCGGGGGCTGCGCAATCTGCAATTATCACCAATTCACACAAGGAGCCGATTGCCATCGAGATATCCGTGCGCAAGCGCGCCCAGTTGGAGGACGGAACCGACAATCTGACCGATGAACCTGGCGACTTCATCATTTCCCCGATGCAGATGGTCATTGCGCCGGGCAAGAGCCAGAGCGTCCGCATCCAGTGGATCGGTGAGAGCAATCCGAAGGTCGAACTGGCCTATCGCCTGATCGTCAACCAGCTGCCGATCCGCTTTCGCCACGAGACGCAGGGCGAGCGCACTTTCGATGTCAGCATGAAGTATCGCTATGAGGCCGCGCTTTATGTGATGCCGCGGGGCGCCGCGCCGGCCATTCGGGTGGTCAGCGCCGTTGCGGGAACCGATGCCGAGGGCAAGCCGGTGCTCAAGCTGAAGTTGGCGAGCGAAGGCACACGCCGGGCAATCCTTGATCAGCCGGTTCTCACGCTTTCGCCGGAGGGGGGTGGTGCAGCGGTCAAGTTGGAGGGGGATGCGGTTAAACCGCTGATAAATCTGAACGTTCTGCCCGGCGTTCAGCGTACAGTAGACATTCCCTGGCCGGCGGCTCTGCCGCCCGGGCCTGTTCTGGCGGCTTTGCAGACGCAATTTGCCATCGTCAACTAATCGTGGTCGCCACTATGTCACGGCAGCGCCTTTCTGGCATTTGTCTGCTGCTATCGGCGCTGCCAGCGCCGGTAGCAGCTGGCAATGCGTCGCTGTTGGCATTGATCCCGGTGATCCGGACAGTGCCAGGCAGTGCGCCTGAGAGTTCCGTTGACGACCTTTTCAAGGATGTTTTCGGCAAGCAGCGCCCGTCGCTGGCGGCTGGCACTTATGCGGCGCTTGTTGATGGCATCAATGTCGGCGATTTCCGGATCGTTCCTGCCGCAGGCGGCATTGATGGGGTGGTCGAAGCGCGTTTCGTCAAACTGGTGCTGCTGCCGCTCGCCGATCCGGCTTTTGCCGCGCAACTGGCGCCGCTCGCCGCCGCCGGCACCGATGTGCCGTTCGCGGATCTGCGCAAGCTGGGCCTGGATGTCACATTCGATCCGACGAACCTCGCGCTTGTCGTGCAGTTTCCGCCGGCGATGCGGTCGGTACGGGACATTGGCCTGCGCCGCGCCAATCCGCTGGATGGGATCATCCTCACGCCGCAGGCGCGCGTCTCGGCCTATGTGTCGGTGCGCACTGGAACCACGGTGCTGGCGGATTCCGAACGCTTGCCCACGGGGCTCTACCGCTTTGCCTCCGATATCGACCTCGGCTTCAACATCCTGGGCGTCGCTGCCGAAACGCGGTTGCGCTATGATGACCGGCGCCGGCGCAAATGGTCGCGTGATGACATCCGGCTGACCTATGATGATCGCGAGACACTGATCCGCTACGAGCTGGGCGATCTGAGCATCGGCAAGCGTTCGTTCCAGCTCAGCCCGCAGATCATGGGCTTTGCCATGTTCCGCAACTACAACATCAATCCCTATCTCAACATCCGGCCCAACCAGGGGCAGTTTTTCGAACTGGAGCAGGATGCCCAGGTCGAGGTGCTGATCAACGGCTTCAAGCTGCGTGAATTCAATCTGCGCAGCGGTCGCTACAATCTGCGGGACCTGCCGCTGATTTCGTCGGGCAGCAACGATATCGAGCTGCATATCCGCTATGCCAGCGGAACCGTGCAGACCCTCAGCTTCCCGGCCTTTTTCGATATCGATCTGCTGGCTCCCGGCCTTACCGATTTCGCCATTAATCTTGGCATTCCCTATGCAGACGTCGATGGCGGACGAAATTATAATAACAATGAATACAATGGTATAGCTTATATTCGTCATGGCTTTAGCCCAGTCTTCACGGCGGGGCTGCAATGGGAAGGCAGCCGTCATTTCGATCTGCTCGGCGCCGAACTGATCTGGGCATCGCCGATTGGCACCTTTGCGGCAAATGCGGCGATCAATGCGCGGCGGTGGAACCTCGGCACAGGCCAGGCCAGCTTGCAATATCGCTGGCGCGACGCCAACCAGAACCGTGGATTGTCGATCGATGCGCTGCTGACGCTGACCGGGAGCGAGTTCCGCACGCTCAACACGCTGATGTCCGATACCATTTTATCGCGCCAGGCACGAGTGCGCGCCGGCATGAACCTGAGCACGCAAAGCCGCGTCCAGGTGTTTGGTGGCTATGAATCCTATCGCCAGGGGCTGGGCGATTTGCGTTACGCCGGTTTCAATATTTCGCACCAGATCGGCAGCGTGTCGTTGGCATTCGAGGCGGAGTATCGTGACGGCGATCAGGACAAGGGACTGCGGGTGCGCCTCGGGCTGTCGGTGCCGATGGGCCGTTCATCCATAACCTCGTCCTATTCCAGCGAAGAGAATACGGCGCGGGTGCAGTTCGACCGGCTGCCCGCAATCGGGGTCAATAATTTTGGCTACAGCATCGGCACCGAACGGCGCGATGGATCGGACCGCCAATATGCCCGGATCAATTATATCGGCAACCGCTTCGACGCTGCGCTGCAGCAGACCAGCCGGGATTACATGTCGGGTGCCGGCGACCGTGACCTGCGCTATGATCTGAACTTCGGCACCGCGCTGGTCATGGCTGATGGTCATTTCGGCATCAGCCGCCCTGTCGGCAACAGTTTTGCCATCATCGACGCCAACCCGCGCGCCGGGAAATACCCGCTGGCGATCGAACCCCGGATCGGCTTTGGTTCCAGCGAAACCGGTTATTCCGCCTTCAGCGGTGCGCTTGGTCCGGCCGTCGTGACGCCGCTGTCGCCCTATTTTCACCGGGTGCTGCAGGTTGATGCGCCCACGGCGCCGCCGGGCGGCTCGCTTGGCGGGCAGATCTTCAACATCAGCCCGGGGTATCGCAGCGGTTATCACATGCGCGTCGGCAGCGAGCGCAATGTGACCGTTATCGGCACTCTGGTTGATCGGGACGGCGATCCGTTGCCCTACGCCACGCTCACCGCCACGATCGAGGGCAAGGGGGCTGCCACCGCCAAGAGCCGCGAGGTGTTCACCAACGGCGCCGGTCGCTTCTACCTCGATGAGGCCGAGGCCGGCCGGCGCTATGCCCTGCATGTCACGGTCGACGGCCAGGCTGCCGATCAGGTGCTGGAGGTGCCCCCCGAGCAGATTGGCATCTACCGGCCCGACAAACCGCTCATGTTCGATCTGAATGTCAAACCCCGTGAATAGGAAATGGTCATGTCGATGATCAAGACAGTCGTCCCGCTGGCAGTGCTGTTGTGGTCCGGCCTTGCCGCTGCGGCCGCGACGCAGGACGTGGCGGTGTCCAAGCGGTGCCAGCTCGAACTCGTCACGACCGGCAGTGTCGATTGGCGAGGACTTTATGGTCGAGGCTATGATGTGCTGGAACCAGCGGAATCGTTCGAGCCGATCAGCGTGATCGTGCGCCATACGGGCGCGGCGTGCCGCTTCTTTCTGACGGCCAGTGCCGGGCCGGGCGGACAGGCGATGGTCGGCCCGGGCGGCCTGCTGACCTACGATATCGTCAGCGAGCCACAAGGCCGC
>CAJAHV010000023.1 GCA_903939555.1 uncultured Alphaproteobacteria bacterium
GCAGATGACAGTGCCGACGGTGCCGAAAATGGTGCGAAAAGTGGTGTTACCGGTGGTGAACATGGTGTTTCTCCTGTGCCTTGCGGAGTGTCCGGACGACCCGGCCCCCGATGTCCGATGCATTGCAGAGATCATGCCAAGTGCTCGTGGACGTATTAATATGATTTATTTCAATATGTTAATGAGAGGCGTGTTATCGAGGCACGTCACAAGAGGAAAAATTAATCCGGGTTAATGGGAAAAAGTCCCAAATATATGGAAAGTAAACGGTATGGGCCAAAAAGCCCTACCCCGCTTGCCGATAGATTGCTGTCGGTGCATAGCATGGCTTTCATATGCTGACCCAGCGCTCCCGCTATGCCCTGCGTGCACTGATCTATATCGCTCGGTCGCAAGGAATTGCGCCGGTCCCGATTTCAGTGATCGCGGCCGACCAGAAGCTGCCGCGTAAATTCCTCGAAATTATTCTGCTCGATCTCAAAAATGGCGGGCTGGTCGAAAGCTTTCGCGGCAAGATGGGCGGCTACCGACTTGCCAGGCCGGCCAACCAGATCAGCTTTGGTGAGATCATCCGAATGATCGAGGGACCGCTGGCGCTGGTTCCCTGTGTGTCGGTCAGCGCCTATCAGCGCTGCGCCGACTGCTTCGAGGAATCGACCTGTATCATCCGCAAGATCATGTTGACCGTGCGCGACAACACCGCCGCGATTCTCGACAATACGAGCCTGGCCGACCTGTCGATCGAACGCGAAGCCGCCTGACCGCCCACCAGCGTCCCTGGAACCGCCCTGCCAGCATCGCTGGAACGACATTGCCAGCATTGCTGGAACGACATTGCCAGTTGCTGCGGGATAGCCCAGCTTTCGCCCCGCCAAGCATAAGATCATTGCCCAGTAACAAGATGGGAATAAGGTCACTGCTGTAGCCAAGGAGTGCCATGCGTCGATTCGCGCTTTTCACGGTTCTGGGTTTGCTGGTGCCAGCTATGGCATCGGCGACGACGGTGAATCTGCTCAATGCCAGCTATGACCCGACGCGCGAACTCTATCGTGACGTCAATCCCGCTTTCGTCCGGATGTGGAAGGCAAGGACTGGCGACGACGTGACAATCAACCAGTCGCACGGCGGCTCGGGCAAGCAGGCCCGATCGGTTATCGACGGGTTGGAGGCTGATGTCGTCACCCTGGCGCTGGGCTATGATATCGACAATATTGCCCGCCGTGCCGGATTGTTGCCAGCCGGTTGGCAGGCGCGGCTGCCGGGCAATTCGACTCCCTTTTATTCGACCATCGTGTTCCTGGTGCGCAAGGGCAATCCGAAGGCGATCCGCGATTGGGACGATCTGGCACGTCCGGGGATCAAGGTCATTACCCCAAACCCCAAGACCAGCGGCGGGGCGCGCTGGAATTTCCTTGCCGCCTGGGGCTATGGCCAGAAAACCTATGGCTCGCCGGCTGCCGCCGAAGCCTTTGTGAAGCGCATTTTCGCCAATGTGCCGGTGCTCGATTCGGGGGCACGCGGTGCCACGGTCAACTTTGCGGAGCGCGGGCTCGGCGATGTGCTGGTGACCTGGGAGAATGAAGCGCTGCTCGCCACCCGCGAACTGGGGGCGGATCGCTTTGAAATCGTCGTGCCGTCGGTGTCGATCCGGGCCGAGCCGCCGGTTGCGGTTATCGACAAGCTCGTCGACAAGCGAGGTACTCGCGCCGTGGCCGAGGCCTATCTACAGTTCCTCTACACGCCTGGCGCTCAGGAAATTGCCGCCAGAAACGGCTATCGCCCGCGCGACCCCGCCGTGCTGACGCGGCATCAGGGCAGCTTTCCGGCGCTGCCGCTGTTCGAGATCGAACGCAATTTCGGCGGCTGGGCCAAGGCACAAAAGCTGTTTTTCGCTGATGGCGGCATCTTCGACCGCATCTATGCCGGCGAGCAATGATGCCATGACTGCGGCAATGGTTGCGCTCGCGCCGCTATCACGGCAAGCCTTGGCCATGCCGAAAGGGTTTCTGCAGCGCCGCCGCTCGATCATCCCGGGGTTCGGGCTGACGATGGGCATCACCATCTTTGCTTTGTCGGTGATTGTCCTGATCCCGTTGTCGGCGGTTTTCGTGACGACGGCGGGGATGTCATGGGCGGAATTTGTCGGTGCAGCCCTGTCGAAGCGCGCGCTCAGTGCCTATCGGCTCAGCTTTGGTGCGGCGGCGGTCGCGGCGGCGGTCAACGCGGTCTTCGGGCTGCTGACCGCCTGGGTGCTGGTGCGTTATGAATTTTTCGGCAAACGGGTGGTGTCGGCGTTGGTCGATCTGCCCTTTGCGCTGCCCACCGCGGTCGCCGGCATCGCGCTGACGGCGCTTTATGCCCCCAATGGCTGGCTGGGCCGTTGGCTGGTGCCGGCGGGAATCGATATCGCCTTTACGCCGCGCGGGGTTGTCATCGCGCTGGTCTTTGTCGGCCTGCCCTTCGTGGTGCGCACGGTGGAGCCGGTGCTGGCCGATCTGGGTGCCGATGTCGAGGAAGCCGCAGCGACGCTGGGGGCCTCGCGTTTGCAGACCTTCTTTCGCGTCATCATTCCCGCCATCGCCCCGGCGCTGCTTACCGGCTGTGCGCTGGCCTTTGCTCGGGCGGTGGGGGAATATGGCTCGGTGATCTTCATCGCCGGCAACATGCCCTTCCGCTCCGAA
>CAJAHV010000024.1 GCA_903939555.1 uncultured Alphaproteobacteria bacterium
CCCGGGCTGGTGTCGGGGCGCAGCCTGAGCGTCAATCTTTACGGCCGCGCCGCCCCCGGCGCGGTCAGCGTGCCGCGTGTCGCGCTCGCCCGCATCGGTGGCGGGGTGATGGTGTTTGCCGCCACGTCCACCGGTTTTGCGGCACGCCCGGTGCGGTTGCTGTCGGCCGGCAGCGCCGATGCCGTGGTCACCGGCCTAGCCCGCGGCACCCGGATCGCGGTCAGCGGAGTCAGCGAGTTGAAGGCGATGGCGCTCGCTGTCCCGGCCGGGAAATAACGGCGTGCTGGCCCGTCTTGTCGCGGCGGCGCTCGGCGCACGCCTGATTGTCATTGCGCTGGCGTTGATCGCGGCCGGTGTCGGCGGCTGGGCCTTTGCAACGCTGCCCATCGATGCCTTTCCCGATATCGCGCCGACCCAGGTCAAGCTGATCCTCAAGGCCCCCGGGATGACGCCCGAGGAGGTGGAGACGCGCGTCATCACCCCTATCGAAACCGAAATGCTCGGCATCCCCAACAAGGTCATGCTGCGCTCGGTCGCCAAATATGCGGTTGCCGACATCACCATCGATTTTGCCGATGGCACCGATATCTACTGGGCGCGGCAACAGGCGAGCGAACGGCTGGCCAGCGTGCGTGACCAGATGCCGGCATTGGTCGAAGGCGGGCTAGCGCCGATTTCGACGCCCTTGTCCGACGTGCTGATGTTCACCGTCGAAGGCCCGCTCGATCTTGTCGCCAAGCGCACCCTGCTCGACTGGACGATCCGCCCGGCGCTGCGCACCCTGGCCGGTGTCGCCGATGTCAATTCGCTCGGCGGCCATGCCCAGACCTTCGATGTGCGGCCCGATCCGGTGGCGCTTGCCAGTGCCGGCCTCACGGTCGCCGATCTGCGCGCCGCGATCATGGCGGGCAACCGCAACGACGGCGCCGGCCGGCTGGCGGAAGGCGAGGAAGCGCTTATCGTGCGCATCGTCGGCGCGGTACAGACCGTCGCCGACCTCGAAGCCCAGGTCATCACCCGCCGTGATGGTGGCGTGGTACGCCTTGGCGATGTCGCCCGCGTCAGCATGGGCAGCCTGACCCGCTATGGCGCGGTCAGCATGGACGGCAAGGGCGAAGCCGTGGAGGGCATTGTCATCGGCATGCGCGGCGCCGATGCCTCAAAGGTCGTCGCTGCGGTGCGCGAAAAGCTGACAGAACTGCAACCGCAACTGCCGCCGGGCACCAGCATCAATATCTTCTACGATCGCGCCGATCTTATCGGCCACGCCGTGGGCACGGTGGAAAAGGCGCTGCTCGAAGCGACCGTGCTGGTTGTCGTGCTGCTGTTCATCTTCCTCGGCAATATCCGCGCCGCGCTGATCGTCGCGGTGACCCTGCCGATGGCGGCACTGATCACCTTCATCCTGATGCGCAGCTTTGGTCTTACCGCCAATCTGATGAGCCTGGGTGGCCTTGCCGTCGCCATCGGCATGCTCGTCGATGGTGCCGTTGTCGTGATTGAAAACGCCGTCGAACGGCTCAGCCAGCCCGAAACATTGGGCGAAACACCCGGCAGCCGGCTGCTGGCCGCGACCAGTGAAGTCACCGTGCCGGTCACCGCCGGCATCATCATCATCGCGCTGGTGTTCATGCCGCTGCTGTCGTTGCAGGGGCTGGAGGGAAAATTGTTCGCGCCTGTCGCGCTCACCATCGTCTTCGCGCTGGCGGCGTCACTGCTGCTGGCGCTGACGCTGGTGCCGGTGCTGGCGGCATTAGGCCTCAAACACGGCCAGCATGGCGAGCCGTGGATCATGCGGCAATTGTCACCGCGCTACGCCCGCTTGCTCGACGGCGCTTTTCGTCATCGCTCGCTCACCTACGCCATTGCCGCGGCTTCGCTGGTCGTTGCCGTCATCACCTATGGCGCGGTCGGCAAGACCTTCATGCCGGTGATGGACGAAGGCTCGATCATCATGCAGGCGACCAAATTGCCGTCGATCGGTCTCGATCGCAGCATCGCGGTCGACTTGGCGGTGCAGCGCGCCGTGCTCGCGGCGGTGCCCGAAGTCACCTCGATGGTGTCGCGCACCGGGTCGGACGAGATCGGGCTCGATCCGATGGGGCTGAACGAAACCGACGGCTTTGTGATGCTCAAGCCGCGCAGCCAGTGGCGGGTGCAGGACAAGACATGGGTGACACAGGAAATCCGCAAGGTGATGGATGCCCTGCCCGGGGTGACGCCCAGCTTTACCCAGCCGATCGAGATGCGCGTGTCGGAAATGCTGACCGGCAGCCGCGGCGACCTCGCAGTGAAGATCTTCGGCCCCGACCAGGCCGAGCTCAGCCGGCTGGCGGGCGCGGTCGAAACCACGCTGCGCGGCATTCGCGGCGCCACCGATGTGCAGACGCTGGCCAATGACCGCGTTGCCTATCTCCAGCTCGATATCGACCGGCTGGCAGCAGGGCGCGCCGGGTTGACCACCGATGCCTTCGAAGACGCGCTGCGCCTGCAGGTCGAAGGCATGCGCGCCGGCGTGGTGGCGCAGGATGGCCGCCGCGTGCCGATCGTCATCCGCGGCGATGATGCCACACGCGGCGATGTCGCGGCCTTTGCCGACCTGCCGCTGCGCAGCGCCGATGGCCAATTGGCGCGGATCAGCGATGTCGCCCGCGTCGCCCGGGTCGATGGCCCGGTGAAGATCGAACATGAAAATGGCGCGCGTTTTGCGCTGGTGCAGGCCTTTGTCTCGGGGCGCGACCTCGTCGGCTATGTCGATGAAGCGCAAGCCGCCGTCACGGCGCGGGTCAAACTGCCGCGCGGTTACACGTTGGTCTGGGGCGGCCAGTTCGAAAACCAGCAACGCGCCGCGGCCCGGCTAGGCATTGTCGTGCCGATCGCGCTGCTGCTCATCTTTGGCGTACTGCTGGCGACGCTGCGCTCGTTGCGGGCGGCGCTGCTCATCCTGGCCAATATACCCTTTGCGATGGTCGGCGGGATTGTCGCGCTGTGGGTTGCCGGGGCCTATCTGTCGGTGCCAGCGTCGGTCGGCTTCATCGCGCTGCTCGGGATTGCAGTGCTCAACGGACTGGTGCTCGTCTCGCACTTCCGCGAGCTGCGCGCCGAGGGCCTACCGCTGGCAGAGGCGGTGCGGCAGGGCGCGGCACGCCGGCTGCGGCCGGTGCTGATGACCGCCACCATCACGGCCTTCGGCCTGGTGCCATTGCTCTTTGCCACCGGGCCGGGCAGCGAGATCCAGCAACCGCTCGCCATCGTCGTCATCGGCGGCTTGCTGACCTCGACGCTGCTGACACTGGTACTGCTGCCGTTGCTGTATGAACGCTATGGCGAAGCGCGCGCGCCGGAGGTAGCGGCATGATCCGGCTTCTGGCGCTGGCGCTGTTGCTCGCCACCCCCGCGGCTGCGGCGGAACCCGATACCGGGCCGCTGCCATTGGCGCTGGTCGATACCGTGCTCGACGATTCGCCGCTGGTCACCGAAGCCATGGCCCGGCTCAAGGCGGCTGAGGCGCAGGCGCGCGCGCTCGGGCTGGGGCCGCACGAATTCACCTGGTCGGGCACCTACATCCGCCGCTCGGTCGACCGCGAGGGCGGCTATAATGAATTTGATTCCACCCTCAGCCGCGCGGTGCGCCTGCCCGGCAAGGCCAGCCTTGACCGCAAGGCCGGCGCGCTCGGCATCGATGTCGCGCAGAATCTGCTCGAGGACGCGCGCCATCAGGCCGCGTTGCAACTCTCGGCGCTCTGGCATGACTGGCTGCTCGCCGCCGCCGACGCCCGGCTTGCCGAAGACGCGGCCCGGTCGTTCGATGCCGCGCTTGCCGCCGTCAGCCGGCAGGTCAGCCTGAAGGATGCGGCGCCGCTGGAGGCCGATCAGGCCCGGGCCGCGCGCGACAACGCCCGTGCATCGGCGGCGGCGGCCAATGGCCGGGCTGCGGCGGCGCGGGCCGCGCTGGCGGCGCATTTCCCGGCGCTGCCGCTGCCCGATGGCGTACCGGGCATCGCCGTGCCGGCGTTGCCCGGTGAAGGGCTGGCGGCGTGGCGTGATCTGGTCCTGTCGCGCAGCCATGAAATCCGCGCTGCAGAACTGGAGGCCGAGCGCCTCGCCGTGCTCGCCGAACGCGCCCGGCGTGACCGTTTTGCCGATCCGTCGGTCGGCGTGCGCGCCTTCAGCGAACGCAGCGGCGCCGAAACCGGCATTGGCGTCGTCGCTTCAATGCCGCTCGGCAGTGGCTTGCGCCGCGCCACCGCCGATCAGGCCAGCGCCGATCGCAGCGCCGCCGAAGCCCGGCTGGCCGCCACACGGCGCGAGATTGCCGCCACGGCCAACATGGATCTCGCCAGTGCCGCCGCCGGCATGACCGCCTGGCAGGCTGCCACAACGGCCGCCAACAGCAGCCGGCAGGCACTGGCCCGGCTGCGTCAGGGCCGGCGGCTAGGTGCCATCGATCTGGCCAGCCTGTTGTTCGCCGAACGCCAGTCATTCGATGCTGACCGGGCCGAACTTGATGCCCGGGCCTCGGCGGTACGTGCCATCTTCAAGCTGCGCATCGATGCGCACCTGATCTGGGCCAAACCTGAAGAGTGACAACGCCGGCCCGCACGGCAAGCTCGGCAGCCGGCAGGCTGTGGCACCATGCGCCAAACGCCCTATTGCCGCAGGGCTTTTCCGGCGGCACAGTCGCATTTGTTGCATTGCGAAATAATGGGTACGAGCAAGGGGCATGGCATTGATCGACACAGGGGTGCAGGCACCGACCCGGCGTGAACTATTGCATGCCATCGGCGTCATGGGCGGCGCATCGTTGCTGTATCAGGCGATGGAAAGCATGGGCCATGCCGCCGAATCGCAATTCAAGGGCCCGCCGAATCTGCAAGGTGCGCGGCCCGGGGCTTCGGTGCTGGTGCTCGGGGCCGGTCTGGCCGGGATGCTGGCGGCGATCGAACTGCGCAAAGCCGGCTACAAGGTCGAAATCCTCGAATATAACAATCGTCCCGGCGGCCGGAACTGGTCACTTTATGGTGGCGACACCTACACCGAATTGGGCGGCGCCGTTCAGCAGGTCGGCTTTGCCAAAGGCAATTACCTCAACCCCGGGGCGTGGCGCATTCCGTATCACCACCGCACCATCCTGCATTATTGCAAGGCTTTCGGGGTAGCGCTGGAACCCTTCATGCAGCTCAATCATCAGGCACTGGTGCATAATTCCAAGGCGTTTGGTGGCAAACCCCAGCGCTACCGCGAACTCGCGGCGGATTGGGACGGCAATGTCGCCGAACTGCTCGCCAAGGCGATCGACAACAAGGGCCTCGATTCGGAACTGCGCGCCGAAGACCGCGACCGCTTGAAGGAAGCGCTGCGCGACTGGGGCCTGCTCGACAAGAACATGCGCTATTCCAAAGGCCTGCGGTCGTCGCGGCGGCGCGGCTATGACCGGCCGCTGGGTGGCGGCGTCGATGCGGAGCCGATCGCATCGACGCCCTTTGCCTTTGGCGATCTGCTCGATGCGCGCATTGGCGGCATCGTCGCCCAGCACATGGAAAACCAGCACCAGACGACGATGTTCCAGCCGGTCGGCGGCATGGGCATGATCGGCAAGGCCTTTGGCAAACAGGTCGAAGGCCTGATTCGCTATGGCGCCAAGGTGACGAAAATCGACCAGTCCGGCGGCGCGGTGACGGCAACCTACACCGACATCGCCAGCGGCGAGACCCGCACTGCCAAGGCCGATTACTGCGTCTGCACCATCCCCTTGGGCATTCTCAGTCAGATCGAGGTCGATGCCTCGCCGGGCCTGCTCGCCGCGATTGCCGCCGTGCCCTATTCCAACTCGGTCAAGGTCGGGCTGGAAATGAAAACGCGCTTCTGGGAAGATGACGAGGCGATCTATGGCGGGATAAGCTATACTGACCAGCCGATTGCGCAGATTTCCTATCCCAGCGGCGGCCTGCACAGCGCCGGGCCAGGTGTCATTCTGGGTGCCTATACCTTTGGTCCCGCCAGCTACAAATTCGCCGGCATGGCGCCTGAGGAACGCGTGCGCACCGCGCTGGAAATGGGCGCCGTGTTCCACCCCGGCCGCTACAAGGAACAGTTCAGCAATGGTGTTGCCGTCGCCTGGAGCCGGGTGCCGTTCACCCTTGGCTGTTGCGCGCAATGGAATGAAGCGACCCGCAAGGAACATTACCAGACCTTGTGCGCTGTCGATGACCGCATCGTCCTCGCCGGCGAACACGCATCCTATGTCGGCTGCTGGATGGAAGGCGCGCTGCTGTCATCGCTCGATGCCATCACCCGGCTGCACACGCGCGCCCTGGAGGCCTGAAATGATCAAGACGCTTTTGCGCTGCCTCGTGCTTGTCGCTGTCCCCGCCCTTTGCGCCCCGGCCATCGCCGCCGAGCCAGCGGCGCCGCACCCGGGCGAAAAAGTCTATCGCGAAGTCTGCCAGGCCTGCCACATGGCCAATGCCAAAGGGGCGGAAGGCGCCGGCCGCATCACCGCGCTCGCCGGCAACAGCAACCTTGCTTATCCCGAATATCCGATCAGCATCGTCACTGGCGGCAAGGGCGCGATGCCATGGTTTCGCGGCCAGTTGAGCGACCAGCAGATTGCCGATGTGATCGGCTATGTCCGCACGCATTTCGGCAACAAGTACAAGGGCAAGGTCACCGCCGCGATGGTCGTCGAAAATGGCGCGCCGGTCCAACTGCGCGACGAACGCTGATATCTGCCGGCTTACAGCAGCGGCACCCGCGTCATCGCATCGATCGCGCCCTGAAGAATATAGGCCGCCGCCAACCGATCCACCCGTTCGGCCCTGGTCTTGCGCGACAGGTCTTCGGCGATCATCGCCCGCTCGACGGCCTGGGTGCTCCAGCGTTCATCCCAAAGCAGCAGCGGCAGATCGAGCACCACCAGATTGCGGCCCAATGCCCGCACCGATTGGGTGCGCGGGCTGTCACTGCCATCCATGTTGAGCGGCAGACCGAGCACCAGCCCCTTGATGCGTTCGCGCGCGATGAAATTGCGCAACTGCACCAGGTCGGCGGTAAACTTTGTCCGCGCGATGGTCGAATGCGGGCTGGCAAAGCTCCAACCGGCATCGCAGGTCGCCAGCCCGATCGTCTTGGTGCCGGCATCGAGCCCCGCCAGCCGGCCACCATCGGGCAACTGCGCGGCAAATTCGGCGGTACCGCTGGTGATCA
>CAJAHV010000025.1 GCA_903939555.1 uncultured Alphaproteobacteria bacterium
ATAGGGCGGATCGAGCAGGATGAGGTCGCATGGCGCCGGGGCCTGCCCGAGGCTTTCCATGGGTGCGGCGATGATCGTGGCATTGAGCTTCATGCCCTCGACATTGCGGCGCAGCGCCTTGATCGCTTCGGCGTCGCGTTCGACAAAAGTGCCATGCGCCGCGCCGCGCGACAGCGCCTCGATGCCGAGCGCGCCGGTGCCGGCAAAGCCATCGAACACCCGCAGCCCTTCGAAACTGCCAACCCGGCTGGTCAGCATCGAAAACAGCGCCTCGCGGACCCGGTCGGCGGTGGGGCGGGTGGCGTCACCCGGCGGGGCGATCAGGGCGCGACCGCGCCAATGGCCTGAGATGATGCGCATTTTCCTGCCTCCGGCGGCCGGGGCCTGAGGCCCCGGACCCCCAATTGTTGACGCCTCCGCAAATGGAGTCTGGGGCCTAAGGTCCCAGCCGCCGGAGGCAAATTCTAACCGCGCGCCAAGGACTTGCGCAAGCTGGCGACAACTCCATCGGGTACTTCATCGGCATCCCGCGCGCCAAGATCGCCGAGCTCGATCGGGCCATAAGCAACGCGGATGAGGCGCGAGACCTGGAGGCCGAGGAATTCCAGCACGCGGCGGATTTCGCGGTTCTTGCCTTCGGTCAGCGTCATTGTCAGCCACAGGTTGCGGCCGGTGCGGCGTTCGATTTCGGCGTCGATCGGGCCATAGCGCATGCCGTCGATGGTCAGCCCTTCGATCAACGCCTCGACTGCCGGCTGGGTGATTTCCCCATAGGCGCGCACCCGGTAACGGCGCGGCACGCCGCTGGTCGGCAGTTCGAGGGCGCGTTTGAGCGCGCCATCGGTGGTCAGCAGCAACAGCCCTTCGGTGTTCATGTCGAGCCGCCCGACGGGGACGACGCGCGGCAGGCCGGGGGGCAGGATGTCCATGATCGTCGGGCGCCCACCGGGGTCGCGCGCCGTGGTCAGGAAGCCGGCCGGCTTGTGGAAGCGGAAGAGGCGCGAGGGTTCGAGCGCGGCGACGGGGTTGCCTTCAAAGGTGATGCCATCGAGGGTCGAGACGATGGTCGCCGGCGTGGTGACGACCTGGCCGTGAAGGGCGATTTTCCCTTCGGCGATGTGCCGCTCGATATCGCGGCGCGAGCCGATGCCGGCGCGGGCGAGCAATTTGGCGATGCGCTGGGGTTCGACGGGCACATTGGCGCCGCTGCGTTTTGCCTCGCGTTCGGCGACGCGGGCGTCGCCCCTGCCGCGGCGCCCCGTGGGGGCAGAGCGGTCAACCAATGTGTCGCGTCGACCGGTCGGGGCAGCGGCGGGCAGGTCGCTGAACGGCGCCGGGTTGCGGCTCGGGCGGCCGGCACGTGGCGGGCGCGCGAGGTCCTTGGGCGTGCTGGTCGGCAGCTTGGGCAGGCGCCCGCCGGGGATGTGGCGGCGACGGTCAGCAGCGCGATCACCAGACGGGACGGCGCGGTCCTGCGCTTCGGCGTCGCGGCGCGAGGTGAACAGCGTTTCGTCCTGGGCGCGTGGCGGGCGAGGTGCGACACCTGTGCGGGCGCCTTGCGCTGTTGGGCGGGCGCCCTGCGCCGGCGGGCGGGCACGTTGCGCCGGCGCGCGGTCGGCAAAGGGACGGTCGGGGCGGGCGCGTTCCGGGCGAGGTTGATCGCTGTTGCCATCGGCGCGGGGCGGGCGGGCGGCATCGCGGCCGCGCAACGGGGGCGCGCCGGGAGGGCGGCGGTCATTGCCGCCGGTTTTACGGGGTGGTCTCATGGGCTTCACTTGGGGCTTGTTGCCGCCCAAGTCCAGTTTGTTCGGGGGTGGCAGCCCGGCAAGCCGATGCGAAAAGGGGGCCAGCCTTGCGGCCAGCCCCCTTCACGAACCCTGTCGCTACGTGTCGGCGATCAGAACTTGACCGCGAAACCGCCGTAGAAGAAGCGGCCGACGTTGGTGTAGATCGCGTCGCTGCCCAGGCCGGTCGTATCGAGCGGCGGCAGCAGGTCAAACGCGTTGTCGACGCCGACATACAAGCGCTTGCCTTCGTCGATCTTATACTGGGCGCGCAGGTCGGTGTAGACGCGTTCCTTGTAGAAGATCTGCGGGAAGGCGTCGGCGTTGGTCGGCGGACGGCCCTGTTCCGAGTTCTGGGTTGCGAAACCACCAACGGTCATCTTGCCGATATAGCGGAAGTTGGCGCTAGCATCGATCGCCTTCCAGCCGACATTGACGCGCAACTGGCCCTGCCATTCCGGATCGCCCAGGC